>JAJFFI010000044.1 GCA_021776755.1 Alphaproteobacteria bacterium
GGTCCGCCGGATTTCGGCGTTGCATTCCGATGACGTGATCGGCGTCGCAGTGCTGGAAGCTGAACTTTCCGACATACCCGACGCGGCCAACGGCGAATATGCCGCCGGCGGCCGTGACGAAACCCTTGGCGATGCGGTTGATCGTCATATCGACACCTACTTCAATGCCCACGGCGAAGACCTGCCGCCGGCCGGACTGTATGAACGGGTGCTGCACGAAATCGAGCGCCCGCTGATCGCCCGGACGCTGGCCGCGACCCGGGGAAACCAGTTGAAGGCGGCGGGGCTTCTCGGTCTCAATCGGAACACGCTGCGCAAGAAAATCCGCGAACTCGATATCGACGTCGTGCGGGGCGGACAATGATCGACGGCGGCCCCACCACCAGCCGGCCTGACGATGCTTCCCTCCCGAAAGACGGGCCGAAAGACGGGCCGAAAGACGGGCCAGTAGACCTGACCGATCAGGCGACCGCCGAGCCCCAGCCCGTCGCAGCGTCGCCGGCCGCAACACCGACGCTGGGCCGCAAGCTCTATCGCTGGTCGCTGCGGGTGGGGCTCGCGAGGAAGGCGGCGGTTGCACTCGCGATCGCGGCGGCGGCCAGCGCGGTCTACACCTACATCACGATGACAGGGTCAGGGCCGGGCGGGCCCGACCCGGATCTGGTCATCATCCTGCTTAATGTCGATCTTGCGCTGATCCTGCTGCTCGGCGCGCTGGTGGCAAGCCGCATCGTCAAGGCCTGGGCCGACCGCAAACGCGGTTCGGCAGGCTCGCGGTTGCTGACCCGGCTCGTCGTGCTGTTCAGTCTCGTGGCGGCAACGCCCGCGATCGTGGTCGCCGTGTTTTCGGCGATCATGTTCGATCTCGGCATCCAGGCCTGGTTCAGCGAACGGGTACGGACCGCGCTCTACGATTCCCTGGCCGTCACCAGTGCCTATCTCCGCGAACACGAGCAGGTCATCCGGGCCGATACGCTGGCCATGGCAAAAGCGCTGAACAAGGAAGCAACGCTCATTAGTGATCCGTTTCTTTTGAATAATGTCCTGAGCGAACTTGCGACCAAACATTCACTGCCCGAGGCCGTGATCTTCGATGGCTGGAACCGGGTTCGCGCGTCGACCGCCCTGAACTTTTCGCTGCGGCCACGGCAAATTCCGGCGGCCAGCGTCGCAAAGGCAGCAGCCGGCGAGGTGGTGGTGCTGACCAGCGCCAGCGACGAGCGCGTGCGGGCGCTGGTCAAGCTCGACGGGTTTACCGACACCTATTTATATGTCGGGCGATTTGTCGAAGGCAGTGTGCTCGGCTACGTCAACCGGGCGACCGACGCGGTCGCGGCCTACGAGAAACTCGAAAAAAGCAGCCACGGCCTGCAGCTGAGCTTCTTCCTGCTGTTCGGTGTGGTCGCCCTCCTGTTGCTGCTGGCGGCCATCTGGATCGGGTTAATGTTCGCGACCCAATTGGCGCGCCCGATTTCGGCGCTGATCGCGGCGGCCGAACGGGTGCGCACTGGCGATCTTGGCGCGCGCGTCGCCGAGGGACCCGAGGGCGATGAGCTTGGCACGCTGTCCCGCGCCTTCAACCGCATGACCATGCAGCTGCAGGATCAGCGCCGCGAACTTGTGGAAGCGAACGCGCAGCTTGATACCCGGCGCCGGTTTACCGAAACGGTGCTCGCCGGTGTGTCGGCCGGCGTGATCGGTCTCGATGCGGATGGCCGGATCGACCTTCCCAACCGCTCTGCGTCCGAACTGCTCGCCACCGACGTCATGAAACTCCGCGGCCAGACGCTTGCCGAGGCGATCCCCGAGATGGCGCTGCTGCTCGAAGAATCCCGGTCACAGCCCTACCGGCTGGTGCAGTCCGAGGTGCGCATTACCCGCAACGGCGAGACGCGGACCCTGCTGGTGCGAATCGCCGCCGAGCGGGCCGAACGGAAAACCATCGGATATGTCGTCACCTTCGACGACGTGACCGAGCTTGAGGCCGCCCAACGGAAGGCTGCCTGGTCGGATGTCGCGCGGCGCATCGCGCATGAGATCAAGAACCCGCTGACGCCGATCCAGCTGTCGGCCGAACGTCTCAAGCGGAAGTACATCGACGAGATCGTCACGGACCCCGAGGTGTTCCGCACCTGCACGGACACCATCATCCGCCATGTCGACGACATCGGGCGCATGGTCAACGAATTCTCGAGCTTTGCGCGGATGCCCGCGCCGGTCATGGGCAGCGAAAATCTGTGCACGCTGTGCCGCGAAGCGGTGTTCCTGCAAAAGAACGCAAATCCCGAAATCGAATACGAAATGAACCTGCCTGAAGGGGCGGTCTGGCTCCACTGCGACGGACGCCAGGTAAACCAGGCGCTGACCAACCTCTTGAAAAACGCAGGACAATCCATCCTTGACCGCCTTGCAGCGTCTGCTAAGAACGCGGAAGGAAACACGGCGGACAAACCGCCGGAGTCGGGCGAGCAGGGCAGGATATCGCTGACCGTCATCCGGCAGGGCGATATCAAGGACGGTCGGGTGATTGTCGAAGTGACCGACAACGGCACCGGAATTCCGGTCGATCTGAAGGACCGGCTGACCGAGCCTTATGTGACGACCCGCGCAAAGGGAACCGGACTTGGGCTCGCGATTGTCCTGAAGATCATGGAGGACCATGACGGCGAGCTTCGCCTCGACAACCGCGAGGGCGGCGGCGCATCGGTCCGGATGATTTTCAATGCCGGTGGTGGGGCCGCCGAAACCGAAGACGAGACTACCGGAGTTGCGCAGGACGCGGACTCCGGGACCCCGATAAAGGAGGCTCAGGGGCATGGCGCATGACATCCTGATAGTGGATGACGAAGACGACATCCGGATGCTGATTTCAGGCATCCTGGATGACGAGGGTTACAAATCGCGGAGCGCCGGTACTTCCAGCCAGGCGCTCGCCGAGATTGCATCGCGCCGGCCGAGCCTGGTGGTCCTCGATATCTGGCTGCAGGGCAGTGAGCTCGACGGGATGCAGCTGCTCGACATTATCCAGGAAGAGCACCCGGATTTGCCGGTCGTGATGATCAGCGGCCACGGCAATATCGAGACCGCGGTGTCCTCGATCAAGAAGGGCGCCTACGATTTCATTGAGAAGCCGTTCAAGTCGGGCCGCCTGCTGGTGGTCGTCGAACGCGCGATCGAGGCGGCGGGCCTGCGGCGCGAGAACCGCGAACTTCGCGAACGCGCCGGAGGCGACACCGATCTTGTCGGCGAAAGTTCGATCATCAACCAGTTGCGCCAGAGCGTGAAGCGGGTGGCGCAGACCAGCAGCCGCGTTCTGATTACCGGCCCTGCGGGGGTCGGCAAGGATGTCGCGGCGCGGTGCATTCACATGCAATCGCAACGCGAGAGCGGCCCATTCGTGGTGCTGAATTGTGCAACCATGCGCCCGGAGCGCCTTGAAATCGAGCTGTTCGGCGCCGAGGCTGGCGCGGACGGGCCGGGCAGCGCCGGAAAGACCGGCACGCTGGAGCAGGCCCACAGCGGCACGCTGTTCCTCGACGAGGTGGCCGACATGCCCCTCGAGGTGCAAGGCAAGATCGTCCGGGTGCTGCAGGACCAGCATTTCGAGCGCGTCGGCGGCGGCCCGAGCGTGAACGTCGATGTGCGGGTGATCGCCTCCACCAACCGCGATCTGCCGACCGAAATCGCCTGCAACCGCTTTCGCGAAGACCTTTATTATCGCCTCAACGTTGTGCCGCTGAAGGTCCCGGCGCTACGTGAGCGGCGCGAGGACATCCCCTTGCTGGCGCAGTTCTTCATGGAACGCTCGGCCTCGATCGCCGGCAAGCAGCCGCGCCCGCTGAGCGATGACGCGCTGGCGTCACTGCAGGCCTATGACTGGCCCGGCAATGTGCGCCAGCTGTCGAACACCGTCGACTGGCTGCTGATCATGGCCCCGGGCGAGGACGGGGAGTCGGTCCGGGCCGACATGCTGCCGCCTGAAATCAGTTCCTCCGCACCGGTCGTGCCGCAGTGGGAGCGGGGCACCGAGATCATGTCGCTGCCGCTGCGTGAGGCCCGCGAGATTTTCGAACGCGAATATCTGCGCTCCCAGGTGACCCGCTTTGGCGGCAATATCTCGCGGACGGCAGCCTTCGTCGGCATGGAACGTTCCGCGCTGCACCGTAAACTCAAATCGCTCGGCGTTCCCAACGGCGAGCGGGTCCAGAAATACGACGCCTGAGCGCGGTCGAGTCCGCCTTCGCGCCGGTATTTTTCCGCCTTCCCTGCATTTTGAGGCTTTTCGGGGGCCAGCCCCCTTGAGATGATCGCCCCATGAAAGTCATCGTCTGCGGCGCCGGCATGGTGGGCTCCAATATCGCCCGGCATCTTGCCGCCGAAAGCAACAACGTCACAATCATCGACCGGACGCCGGAACTGGTGCGGAAGCTCTCCGATACCTCCGACGTGCAGGGGGTTGTCGGCAATGCCGGGCATCCGGGTGTGCTCGAGCGAGCGGGCGCGGAAGACGCCGATCTCCTGATCGCGGTGACGTTCAGCGACGAAGTCAACATGGTCTCATGCCAGGTCGCGCACTCGCTGTTCAATGTGCCGACCAAGATTGCGCGCGTCCGGGACCAGCACTACCTCGAACCGCTCTGGGCGGACCTGTTCTCGCGCGATCACATGCCGATCGATCACATCATCTCGCCCGAGATCGAGGTGGCGCACGCGATCACGCACCGGATGCAGACGCCGGGGGCGATCAACATGATTCCGCTCGCCGATGGCCGGGTGCGGGTGATCGGCGTGCGCGCGGATACCGACTGTCCGCTGCTCGACACACCGCTCCGCCAGCTCACGACGCTGTTTCCCGATCTTCACATCAACATTGTCGGCATCCTCCGCGAAGGCACCACGATCGTGCCTTCGGGCGACGACCAGATTCTCGCCGGCGACGAAGTGTATTTCGTGGTCGAGAACAGCCACGTGGCCCGCGCCATGGCGTCGTTCGGGCACGAGGAGACGGCGGCCCGCCGGGTCGTCATCGTCGGCGGCGGCAATATCGGGCTGTTTTTCGCGCGCGAGATCGAGGCGCACCACCCGGGCGTCAGCGCGAAGATCATCGAGGCGAACGACGAGCGCGCAAAGTACATCGCACCCTTGCTCGAGCGCACAACGGTGATCCGCGGCAGCGCGCTCGATCTTGAAATTCTGGAGGAAGCCAGCGTCGGCGGCACGGAAACCATCGTGACCGTCACCAACGACGACAAGGTCAACAGCATCGCGGCGCTGTTGGCCAAACGGGCCGGGACCCAGCGGGCGATTGCGCTGATCAACGACATGACGCTTGAGCCGCTGATCACGAACCTCGGCGTCGACGTGGTCGTCAGCCCGCGGGCAACGACGGTGTCGACGATCCTGCAATACGTGCGGCGCGGGCGCATCCGCTCGGTCCACGCACTCCGCGAAGGTGTCGGCGAGGTCGTCGAGGCGGAGGCAATGGAAACCAGTACGGTGGTCGGCAAGCCGGTGCGCGATATCGACCTCGACCGCGGCATCGTGCTGGGCGCAATCGTGCGCGGCGAGGAGGTCGTCATTCCGCGCGGCGACACGGTGATCGAAACCGGCGATCTGGTGATTTTGTTCGCCGCCGCCAACGCGGTCAAGAAAGTCGAGAAGCTGTTCTCGGTGCGCCTCGAGTACTTCTAGACCGCAAAACTCAGTCGCTGTCTTTCGCCGCCCATTCGCGCTTGCGCGCCTTCCGCCCGGCGATGATCAGCAGGCCGCCAAGCGCCGCAAACCCGAGCACGAAATAGAGCGCGTTACCGCCAACGCCGCCGTGTCCGGCAAAGGTGATAAAAGTGAAGACCGACAGCAGCAGGAAGAATCCGGCGAGGACATAGAGTGCAGTGGCGGTCATCGTCGGGTGTCCCGGTGTCTCAATCGGATATGGTCGCGGCGGGAACGGGGTTTGCACTTTGCCGCCACGGAGCGCGATGATAAGCCTGAGGGGACGGGTTGCCAAACCCGCACTGTCAGACATCCATTTGAAACTGGCCGGACCTGCCATGTCGCGAATTGCCTATGTCAATGGACGCTATGTGCCGCACCGCGGAGCCTCGGTCCATATCGAGGACCGGGGCTATCAGTTCGCTGATGGCGTCTATGAGGTTATCGCGGTGGTTGACGGCGCGCTGATCGATGAGCCGCGGCACCTGGAGCGGCTGGCCTATTCGCTCGGCGAACTGAAGATCAAACCGCCAATGGCCGATGGCCCGCTGCGCATCGTGATGCGCGAGGTCCTGCGCCGGAACCGGGTGCGGAACGGGATGATCTATCTGCAAGTGACCCGGGGCAGGGCGCCGCGAGATCACGGCTTCCCGAAATCGTCCGAGCCGGCCCTGGTGATGACGGCGCGCGGCGCCAAGCCGGGGCGGGCGAAATTGCTTGCCAACGGCGTGTCGGTGGTCAGCGCGCCGGATATCCGGTGGGAACGTTGCGACATCAAATCCATCTCGCTGCTGCCCAATGTGCTGGCAAAGCAGGCGGCGGCCGAGGCGGGGGCTTACGAGTGCTGGCAGATCGACGTGGATGGCTACGTCACCGAGGGCAGCGCGTCGAACGCCTGGATCATCACAGACAAGGACGAGATCGTCACCCGCGCGCCGACCCATGACATCCTGAACGGCATCACCCGCCGGGCGGTCATCGATCTCGCCGGGCAGGAAGGGCTCACTCATGTCGAGCGGCCCTTCACGCTCGAGGAAGCCCAGGGTGCCCGCGAAGCCTTTCTGACCAGCACGACCTCCCACGTGCTGCCGGTCGTCAAAATCGCCGGCAAGACGGTGGCGGACGGCAAGCCCGGCCCGCTGACCTTGCGGCTTGAGGGGAACTACGCGGACTTCATCAAGTCCGCCGCCTGAACCTCCATACCCGGCGATGAAACTTCCCAAGCCTGACGCGGTCATTTTCGACTGGGATAACACCCTCGTCGACAACTGGTCCGTGATCCGCGATGCCTTGAACGACACGCTGGTTAGCTACGGCCACGAGCCCTGGACGCTGGAGGAAACCCACGCCCGGGTGGCCAAATCCCTGAAAGACGGTTTTCCGGTTCTGTTCGGGGACAAATGGCAGGACGCCCAGAAACTTTTCTACGAGAGATTTGAGGCCAGCCACCTTAATGACCTCAAGCCAATAGACGGAGCTTTTGATCTTTTAGATGAGCTTTCAGGTGGGTCCTATCTGGCGGTGGTGAGCAACAAGCGGGGCGATCTGTTGCGGGCTGAAGCGGCGCATCTGGAATGGGCCGATTTCTTTTCGCGGCTTGTCGGTGCCTCGGACGCTGCATCCGACAAGCCGGCAAGCGATCCTCTCGACCTGGCGCTGGACGGCAGCGGTCTCTCGCGTTCGCCGGCGGTCTG
This sequence comes from Alphaproteobacteria bacterium, assembly GCA_021776755.1. Lineage (GTDB taxonomy): Bacteria > Pseudomonadota > Alphaproteobacteria > JAJFFI01 > JAJFFI01 > JAJFFI01. The sequence goes on from JAJFFI010000044.1 coordinate 7,407, forward strand.
GTATCTCGGCGATGGCCCGATCGATATCGAGTTTGCGCGGAACGCCGGCATCGGCGCGGTGCTGGTCAATCCCGGCAGGTTCACGCCCGAGGAGGTCGCCAACCTGGAGCCGGACCACGAAGTTCCATCCCTTGCCGCCTTTGCAGCCCTTGTCAGGGACGCGTAATCCGCCATATTGTCTGATCGGTCGCGCGCCTTGAGTGGAGGCGGGGAAGGGTACCGCGGGGGCGGTACCGAACCGCGGCCTGCAGGAAGCGGTATTCTGATGATCGGGCAGGCTCCAGGCCGGCCCGAAAATGGTGTGCCGGGACGAAAATCGCCAAGAACGGCGAATAAAAACAAAAGGGTTATTCCATGTCGTCCGAGAAATCACAGAATGTGCAGGATGTATTCCTCAATCACATCCGCAAGAACAAGACGCCAGTCACGGTGTTTCTGGTGAACGGGGTCAAGCTTCAGGGGATCATCACCTGGTTCGACAACTTCTCGGTCCTGCTGCGGCGGGATGCGCATTCGCAGTTGGTCTACAAGCATGCGATTTCGACGGTGATGCCGTCGGTGCCGGTGCAGTTGTTCGAAGGTGACAAGGAAGAAGAGGGCTGATCCCCCCGCGGGACCCCTTACGCTCCGACACAAACGAGATTTTCTGCAGCATGACGGATCGGCGGACTGAACTGTGACGCCGGGTGAGTCAGCGTTTCAATATGACAGCACCGGGGAGACCGGCAGCGGCCGCGCGCTGGTGCTTCATCCGGATTTGCCGCGCCAGGCTAACCGGCGCGATCCGGAAGCGCGCCTCGCGGAAGCCGTCGGGCTCGCGGCGGCGATCGATCTCAAGATCGTTCATGCCGAGGTTGTGCGCGTCCCGCGCATCCGACCGGCAACTTTGCTCGGCGGCGGTGCGGTCGAGACCTTCAAGACCCTG
>JAJFFI010000431.1 GCA_021776755.1 Alphaproteobacteria bacterium
TCATGACAAACACCGGAATCGCCGAATTCAGGATCATGGCGTTAATCGCCGTGGTGTGCTGCAGCCCTGCATAGACCAGCGCCTGAAACACCGCAGCCCCGATCGAGCCCATGAACATCAGCGGTTTCCAGTGCCGGCGGACCTCGGGCCAGATCTGGCGGAACCGGGGCAGGGACAGAGGTAGCATCACGAGCAGCGCAAGCGACCAACGGCAAAATGTCAGGCCGACCGGCGAAAACTCGTCGCGCAGCGCGCGGCCCGTGACCCAGTTTCCTGACCAGAGCAGGCAGGCCAACGCCAACAGCACGTAGGGCACCCACACCGGCAATTCGCCGCGCGCAGGTTCTGGCGAAGATGATCCGGGCATTGACGGTGATCCTTCATCCTGGCCGCTCATGCCGGATAGCCTGCCGTGGCGCCACCATCGACGATGATTGTCTGCCCGGTGACGTTTCGGGCGCCGGGGGAGGCGAGCCAGAGCACGGTGTCGGCGATTTCTTCGGGCTGGATCATGCGGCCGGCCGGAAACCCGGCATCGATCGCCGCGCGGTCGAAACCGAGTTCGGACAGGCGTTCGGCCGCCATGCCGGTCTCGGTCCAGCTCGGGCAGATCGCATTGATCGTCACACCATCCGCGCGAAAGGCCATCGCCAGCGCGCGCACCATGCCGAGGAGCCCGTGTTTTGCGGCACAGTAGCCGATCTGGTCCGGCACCCCCTTGAGCGCGAGATCGGACGCGATCGCCACCACGCGGCCGGTGTTCCGGCGCAAGGCCGCAGCGGCCGCATGGACGCAGTAAAAGGCGCCATCAAGGTTTGTCGCCATCACATCGCGCCAGACCGCGACCGCGTCGGCATCGTCAATCCGGTTCGTCGCCGCGATCCCCGCGTTCAGCACGAGCAGATCGAGACCGCTGTCGCCCGTAAATTTCCGAATGGTTTCAGCAACCTGTGCGGCATTGCTGACATCGCAGATGTAATCGTCGTCGCGGGGACCACCGGAGCGCGAGAGCGTCGCGACCTGCCAGCCGTTGGCCTCGAGGCGCGCCACGCAGGCAGCGCCGATGCCGCGGTTGCCGCCCGTGACGATGGCGCGCTTTACGGCGCGGCTCATGTCGCCGACATCCCGCCGTCCGCCATGATCGTGGCGCCGGTCACGAAGGAGGCCGCGTCCGACAGCAGAAACGCGACCACCCAGGCGATCTCCAGCGGCTCGGCGACGCGCCCAAGCGGTGACGCACCACCGTAATTGCTGTCGTCGAGCCCTGCATATTCATCGGGATAGCGCGCCTTCAGTTCCGCCGTGACGTCATCCAGCATCGCCGTTCTTGTGCCGCCGGGACAGACCGTGTTGAACCGGATCCCGTGCTTGCCATAGTCGATCGCGCAGGTCCGCATGAGCTGTGCAAGCCCAGCCTTGCTGGCGCCGTAGATCGAGGAATGCGGCTTGGCGATAACCGCCAGATCGCTCGCAATTCCCACAACAGCACCGTGTCCGGCTTCGATCATCGCCGGCACCGCGGCGCGCGTCAGGAGCACCGGCGCCCGCAAGTTGACCTCGAGCACCCGGTCCATGACCTCCATATCGGTGTCGTGCAAATCGCCGATCGCCGTGACACCGGCGGCATGGACAATGCCGTCGATACGCCCGTGCGCTTTCCGGATACGTGCAACCGATCGCTCAACGGCCGCTGGATCGGTCAGATCCACGTCGGGCAGGCTGAGGCCTTCGACCAGCGCACCGTGCTCGCCAAGCAGGCGGGTGAGGGCCGAACCAATCCCGCCGCTGTGCCCGGTCACGACAATCACGCGGTCTCTGAGACCAGGAAGTTCCATCGGCGTCGTATCCGGTTTCGGGAGTGAGTTGTGTGCCAGGACCCTGGCGCCGCGCAGTATACGCATTGCCGCCGGGCGGGCCACCGTCGATCCGGGTGGAAAATACGCCGGAACCTCGAAGGACCTCGGGATGCGCGGAAACGCGCCCTGGTTTCGGCCTCAATACGATGGTCCTTTATTTACCATAATATATATTATGCGCTAAAATTGATATTGAGCACGGGTGCTCATTTCGCCGCCAGAACACAATTTGTGGGGTTCCCCTCTCCGAAAAATCAAAATGCTGTCGTTTCCCGTGAAATAGATTCGGGGCGGTTTCCGGCGCGATCCGGCGATTTCAAACCATGCGCTTGCGTTGCCGGCGTGTGCGCGGCATTTGTTCGCTGGCAGAAATCATTCCCGCGTCAAGCCCAGCCGGACCGACATGACAGCTCCCGAGAAGACCGACCCCGACCGCCCCATCGACCGCCTGCTCGACATCATGGCGCGGCTTCGCGACCCGGAGGCTGGATGTCCCTGGGACGTGCAGCAGACCTTTGCGACGATCGCGCCCTACACCATCGAGGAAGCCTACGAGGTTGCCGACGCCATCGAGCATGGCGACATGGACGGCCTCCGTGACGAGCTCGGCGATCTGCTCCTGCAGGTCGTCTTTCACGCTCGTATGGCCGAGGAAGACGGTGCTTTCGCATTTGCCGACGTGGCCGACTCGATTTCAGAAAAGATGGTGCGACGGCATCCGCATGTCTTCGGCGGCGTCGCGTTCGCCGATGACGACGCGCAGCGTGCGGCCTGGGAAGACGAGAAAGCCGCCGAGCGCGCGGCGAAGGGTGAGGACGACAGCGCGCTCTCGGGTGTCCCGATCGGGCACCCTGCCCTGGTCCGCGCCGAAAAACTCGGCAAGCGCGCCGCCCGGGTCGGCTTCGACTGGCCGGATGCCGTCGCGGTCAAGGCGA
>JAJFFI010000432.1 GCA_021776755.1 Alphaproteobacteria bacterium
CCCGAAGACAATCTCGACGGCGATCACCACCCAGACCAGCACGCTTGTCATTGGCAGGCCCTTGGAGGCCATGTACCCGGCGGTGCCGTCCGGGCCCATCAGCTTGTTGACGCCTGCCAGCAGGAACAGCAGGCCCATCAGAACGCGGCCGACCAGCGGCAGAAAATGAAGGTTTGCAGCGATATTCTTCATTGTGTCTCTCCTCTCGGTGTCCATGACGCTCTGAACCGGAAGGTTCGTCCCGCCCTCCAGGAAAGGCTCGCCGCCCGCGCCCGCCGGGTCAACCGATCTGACGCGTACGGTCTTGAACATTTTGTGAGGCTCCGGACGGTACGGGCGTACGCCCGATTGCAAATCCCCCGATGGCGATTGCAGGACCGCAATACGGCTCCGGGCTGCAGCCCCCGCACCGGATCAGGAAAACGCTGGAATTATTGACATTTGCCGCCTATAGACTACCTCCGTTCCAGGGCCGGACGCATCATTTCGCGCCGCCCGGTATCTGCACACAGTGACCTGCAGGCAGGAGATTTGTGATGACGGCCACCAAAGCCTGGTCGCCCGACAGCTGGCGCAACATGCCCATCGTCCAGGTGCCGACCTACCCGGACGAGGCCAAATTGCTTGACGTTGAGTCGCAGCTCAAGCGCTTCCCGCCGCTGGTGTTTGCCGGCGAGGCGCGGAGCCTGAAGGCCGATCTCGCCCGCGTTGCCCGCGGCGAGGCGTTCCTGCTGCAGGGCGGCGATTGCGCCGAGAGCTTTGCCGAGTTCCATCCCGACAACATCCGCGACACCTTCAAGGTGCTGCTGCAGATGGCGGTCGTGCTGACCTATGCCGCCGCCCGCCCGGTCGTGAAGGTCGGCCGCATGGCCGGCCAGTTCGCCAAGCCGCGCTCGTCCGACGTCGAGAAACAGGGCGATACGGAGCTCCCGAGCTATCGCGGCGATATCGTTAATGGCATCGATTTCGAGGCCGGTCGCCGCGTGCCCGACCCCGAGCGCATGATCCGCGCCTACAACCAGTCGGCGGCGACGCTCAACCTGCTGCGCGCCTTCGCCCAGGGCGGCTTTGCCGATCTCCACAAGGTCAACCGCTGGACCCAGGACTTCGTCGCCGGCAGCCCCCAGGGCGACCGCTACCGCGACATCGCCGACCGCATCACCGAGGCGCTCGACTTCATGGCCGCCTGCGGGCTCACGTCCGAGACCGCGCCGCAGCTGCGCGAGACCGATTTCTACACCTCGCACGAGGCGCTGCTGCTGCGTTATGAGGAGGCGTTCACCCGCGAGGACAGCCTGACGGGCGACTGGTACGACACGTCCGCGCACCTGCTCTGGATCGGCGATCGCACACGCCAGCCCGACGGCGCGCACGTCGAGTTCATGCGCGGCATCAACAACCCGATCGCCTTCAAGTGCGGCCCCTCGCTCGATCCCGACGAGTTGATCCGCCTGATCGACATCCTCAACCCCGGGGACGAGGCCGGCCGCATCACGCTGATCGCGCGGATGGGCGCCGACGACGTCGAGACCAGGCTCGCACCGCTCGTGCGCAAGGTGAAATCCGAGGGCCGCACGGTGGTGTGGTCGTGCGATCCGATGCACGGCAACGTCATCAAGTCCTCGTCCGGCTACAAGACCCGCCCGTTCGACCGCATCCTCCGCGAGGTCACCGGCTTCTTCGCCGTCCACCGCGCCGAGGGCACCAATGCCGGCGGCGTCCATTTCGAGATGACCGGGCAAAACGTCACCGAATGCATCGGCGGTGCCCAGGCGATCACCGACGAGGATCTCGGCGACCGCTACCACACCCACTGCGACCCGCGCCTCAACGCCAGCCAGGCGCTGGAGCTTGCCTTCCTGATCGCCGACCAGCTGAAGGAAGACCTCCGCACCCTCCCCAACGTGGTCGCCGCGGAATAGCCCTGAAACAAGGACCCTCTCCCCGAATGAGGGAGAGGGCAGGGTGAGGGGTGGCCGGCGTCTGCCGGCCGAAGGCGTCTCGCCTGCTGGACCGTCCGCGGAGTGCACCCATGCAAAGCGCGACTGCCGGGAATGGTCCCGGGCCAGAAATGATCCAGCGCAATGTCTTGCCGGACGCGGTGGCGTAGCGTTCTGGACTCTGGCGCCCTCTGGGTGCCCCTGCCCAACGTGAGGAGACTGACCGATGCGCAACCGCACTCCCGCCGCCGCCTTCATCGCCCCGCTGTTCACCGCAGCCGCCGTCGCCACACTGGCCGCCACGCTGGTCGCCGGTGCCGGTTTCTACTACTCGGCCACCGCGCATGGCGGCGCCAAGGGCGCCGTCAAGGACCGCATGGAGGCGATGGAGGACATAGAGGAGATGATGGAGCGGCTCTACGCCATGTACCGGGGCGATCTGCCGTATTCCGAAAAGGCGGTGAAAAAGGCGGCGGGCGAGATCCGCAAGCGCGCCGGCGCCAGCCTGACCGGCCTGTTCCCCAAGGGCTCGGACGGCAAGCCCAGCGAGGCGCGCCCGGAAATCTGGACCCGGTTCGCCGAGTTCGAGCGTCTTGCCGGACGTCTCGAAATGTTCGCCGAAGCGCTTGAAAAGCGCGATGATCCACGTCCGTCCCAAACCTCGGTGCTGCCCGAAAAATGGGAGAACGCCGTGCCCGGCAGCATGATGGGAGGCGGTAGCGGCGGCAGGATGGGCGGAAGCGGCGGCTCCGGACAGAACAACCGGATGCCCGGCAGCGGTGGCATGGCGGACAGTGGCATGACAGGCAGTGGCATGGCGGGCAGTGGCATGATGGGTGGCGGCATGATGGGTGGCGCGCAAGGCAGCGGCCCGCCGCCGGAAATGCTTGCGCGCATGCCTGCCGACATGCTGGTCCTCCACATGTCCCACATCTGCAACGTGTGTCACACGACCTTCCGCAAGGAAGAAGAATAGCGCCGCGCCCGCAGCACTCCCCCGCTCCGGGCCCGGCGCGTCCGCGGCACCCCCTTCCGGGAAGGAGGGGCCGCGTACTGGCAATCCTGCGCGAAACCGGCCACAGTCTCGCCTCTTTGCCGGGCCGCTACAGCGTCCGGCCCCTCCAGACGGTGAGACACATGAACCGGCTCTATTTTGCAATTGTGGCGGCCACCCTGCTTCTCGCCGCACCCGGCCTGGCAACGGGGACAGCGCTGGCCGGCGGCGGCGAGCTCGTCATCGTCCCGGGCAAGTCCTTCGGCAAGATCACGCCGGCCACGAAACCCGCCGGCCTCGCGGGCCTGTTCGGCAAGAAAAACGTCCGCACCGGCATGCTGCAGCCGCCCCACGGTGACTTCCCCGAGCAGAACGGCGCCGTCGTCTTCGAGGGCACACCGAAGGAATTCGAGGTCTTCTTCGAGGACGGCGGGCGCCGCATCCAGTGGGTCATCGCCGCCCGCGAGAACAGCGCCTGGCGGACCGATGCCGGCATCCACATCGGCATGGATCTCGCGGCCCTCGAAAAGGTCCTCGGCGGCCCGGTCGCGATCTCGAGCTTCGGCACCGACGGCGGCGGCACCGTCCTCGCCGGCAAGCACCCGGCGCTCCGCGACCTCATCGTCCGCCTCAGCTATCCCGAAGACCTCCCGGCCGAAGACGGCGCCAAACTCGAAGGCGGCGAACCCTTCCAGTCCAGCGACCCCGCCGCCCGCCGCGCCAACCTCAAGGTCAGCATCCTCTGGTGGGACATCCGGCGGTAGGGGGCGTCTCTGCCCCCTCTCCCCTTTCAAGGGGACAGGGCCGGGGTGAGGGGATCGCGGCCGACGGGGCGGCCTAAAGTTCGGCCTGAGGCGCCCGCGCTCTGCTCGTCCTCTAGGAACCCTCTCCCCGAATAGGGGTGACCTTCGACGAGCTCAGGAGGGTAAGGGCGAGGGGTGTCGCCTGTCGCCGCGCCGAGGACACGTCAATCGCCGAAGGTCGAGGCGCGAGCCTGCCGCGTAGCGTCCGCCGTCCACCTCGCGCGCCTTGCCGATCGAGGCGAGCACCCGCAACAGGTCCAGGACACACTTTTCCTGGCAAGTAGCCGATACGCCCATGCCGTTAATGACGTTGTTTAGACTCTTGCTAAGGAAGGATTTTCTTGTTATGTTCTTTCTATATGAAATTGCAATTGCTGATCCAAAGATGTAGCGTTTGATCGCCAATTTGTTACTAGATGTAGGGCGAATGGACACGCTTTCAAAGGAACAGCGTAGTGAAAGGATGTCGCGCATTAGGAATGCGGACACCAAGCCCGAGATGCTGGTCCGGCGCATGGTGCATCGAATGGGTTACAGGTATCGCCTTCACAAAAAGGATCTCCCGGGCAAACCGGATCTTGTTTTTGTAAGCCGCATGAAGGTGATCTTTGTTCATGGCTGTTTTTGGCATAGGCATCCGGACAAGGACTGCAAGCTGGCGAGGCTTCCAAAGACGAGAACTCAGTTCTGGACCACGAAACTTAGCAATAATCGTCAAAGGGATATTCGGAATGTTCGATTTCTTGAAAGGTCCGGTTGGAACGTAATGACAATCTGGGAGTGCGAACTGTCCAAGCTTGTGGAAGTTGAGGATCGAATCGGGAGGTTTTTGGGAGAATGAAGTCTATTGAACTGTTTGCCGGCGCCGGCGGGCTAGCGCTAGGATTTTCCCATGCGGGCTTCAGTCCCGTTGCAGTTGTCGAGATAAACAGGGACTGTTTGGATACTTTGTCTGCAAACAGAAGTACGAGACAGCGTTGTGGGCATGATTGGCCCCTTATTCAGGGGGACGTAAGGGAGACAAATTTCTCTGAGCATGAGGGCCGAGTGACACTCGTGACAGGTGGGCCTCCCTGTCAGCCTTTTTCGATTGGCGGCAAACATAGAGCAAGCGATGATTGCCGAGATATGTTTCCGCAAGCTGTTAGAGTAGTTAAGGAAACTGCACCAAAAGCATTTTTGTTTGAAAATGTGAAGGGGCTTACTAGAGCGAACTTTTCAGATTATTTTGATTACGTAAAGAAGCAGCTGTCATTTCCCGAAGTTGTTCGGCATACGGACGAGACTTGGAAAGAACATCTATCCCGGCTTCGCGAACTCGAATCTAACTGGTTTTCGAGAGGCCTATCTTACCAAGTGCACACAGCGGTCCTAAACGCAGCAAATTTTGGAGTACCGCAAAAGCGGGAACGTGTGTTCATAGTGGGTGTTCGGAACGACCTAAACGTTCAATGGGAATTTCCGAAGGAAACTCATAGCTACGATGGGCTTCTTTGGAACCAGTTACAAGCGGACTATTGGGATCGGCATAAAGTTCCGTTATTGCAACGATTGCTGACACCGAGAGCAGCAGCCAGGGCGGACCGTATCACGGCCGAACCTAGGCAGTTGCCTTGGGTTACCGTGAGAGATGCGCTTGCCGGTCTTCCGGATCCAGAGAAGGACTCAGAGGCAAGCATGGCGTTTCACAACCATGAATTTCAGCCTGGCGCACGAAAGTACGTCGGCCACACTGGGAGTCCCTTTGACGAGCCGGCAAAGACATTGAAAGCCGGGGTTCATGGTGTGCCGGGCGGCGAAAACATGCTCCTAAGATCGGATGGAAGCGTGAGGTACTTTACTGTTCGAGAAAGTGCGAGACTCCAGTGTTTTCCTGATTCGTATGTAATTCTCGGTTCTTGGTCTGAAGCCATGCGACAACTTGGGAATGCGGTGCCAGTTAGGTTAGCGGAAATATTGGCCAATCAATTGCGAATGCTCGTAGATGGCAAGAAAATGCTGGTGGCGGCTGAATGATCAAGGGCTTCGTTGATTTTGAGTTCGATCTGCCAGGAGCACTACTGAGTCAACTGGTTTCTGTACTCGACCGAATGGAAGCGGCGCAACTAACAGCAGAAAATGTCAATAGCGTTCCAGAGGCTCAGGGCGTCTACCAACTCTTCCATGAAGGCATGCTCGTGTATATCGGGAAGACTGACGCCGATGCAGGTCTTCGACAAAGATTGTCGCGACACCTTGCAAAGGTGATGCACAGGCAAGGCCTCAAGTCTGACGATGTCTCCTTTAAGGCAGTACGGATTTTCGTGTTCACAACTGTGGACCTAGAAGCACAGCTATTGAGGCACTATCGCACGACTTCTAGAATTGATTGGAATAACAGTGGATTTGGTTCGAACGATCCAGGACGGAATCGTGAGCGAACAAGGTACAAGGACGGTCATTTTGACAAGCTTTTCCCGATTGATATCGATATGCCAATTGATATTGATTTACCGGATCATGGGACAGCCGAGGAGATTCTGAAAAAACTCAAAGCGCAGCTTCCGTATCTGTTCAGATTTCAAAATAGGGAAAACGGCGACGACGACCCATATCAGGATTTAGTCGAAACCAAGCTAACTATTGGAGACACTCGCGACGCTAGTTCGAGAATGTTAATTGATGAGATTGTGAGGCAATTGCCAGCAGGTTGGCAGGCGACATTATTGCCTAGCCACGTCATCTTGTACAAGGAACGGGCTGACTATCCAGCAGGCCTAGTGATTTCGCGTTCTGGCTAATTCAAGAAGTTTAGGCATAAACAGGAAAAAATACCTTTATATTGGTTTCGTATCGCGATAGACTCAAGCACCTTGGCACCTGTCAAGCCGTCACGAGTCGCCGCGAAGACCGGCGGCAGGACTCACCGTATCGCTGCATATGAGATCACCGCCGCAAATGATGACAGATAACGACATTTTCCCCGGAATCGCGCCGGGAATGGCTGTGCCCTGCCATTTCGCGCGGCGCTGTCATCATGCCGGC
>JAJFFI010000433.1 GCA_021776755.1 Alphaproteobacteria bacterium
ACGGCCACCACGCGGATGCCCGGGATGTCAGCGGTGCGCGCGACAATGTCGTCGAGAATGGCCGAGGCCTTGCGCCGCTTGTCCCAATCGACGAATTCGAGCTGGATCACGCCGATCACGTCCTCGGAAAGCTCGGACCCGCCGCCTGGCTGGACGCCCATCGTGCGGGCATAGACCGTGCGCATTTCCTTCATGCCGACGATATCTTTCGACACCCGGCGGACGATGGCGTCTTTCTCGAACACGGACATGTCGCCGCGGGCCTGGACCTGGACCTGGGCGAACTTGGGCTCGGTCGACGGGAAGAATTCGACGCCCTTGCCGAACATGCCATAGGCCGTGTAGGCGCCGATCAGGGCCGCGATGGCGACGAGCAACGTGCGGCCGGGGCGCGCCAGCATCGGATCGAGAAACCGGGCATAGCGGCCGGTGAAGCCGCGGAGTTCAAGGGGATCTGAGTCGCCTTCGCCCGGCATGGGTTTGTCGGCAACCTTGGGCCGGGATTTCCCGGAGATCGCCGCGCCCAGAACCGGGACGAAGACCAGCGCCATGAAGAGGGACGCGCCAAGCGTCGCGATCACGGTAATGGGCAGGAATTTCATGAACTCGCCGACCATGTCCGGCCAGAACAGCAGCGGGAAGAACACCGACAGCGTCGTGGCGGTCGAGGCGACGACGGGCCAGAACATGCGCTTGGCCGCGTGGGAATAGGCGTCCCGCGCGCTGTGGCCGAGGGCGCGTTGGCGGTCGGCAAGCTCGATCACGACGATCGCGCCGTCGACCAGCATGCCGACCACGAGGATCAGGCTGAACAGCACGACGATGTTCAGGGTCATGCCCATCGCATTGAGGATCAGGATGCCGGCGAGGAACGAGCCCGGAATCGCGAGCCCCACCAGCAGCGCCGAGCGCAGGCCGAGGGCCGCGATCACGACGACCATCACCAGCAGGATGGCGCTCACGACGTTGTTCTGCAGATCGGAGAGCATCTCCTGGATGTCTTTCGACTTGTCCTGCATGAAGCTCGCACTGACGGTCCCCGGCCAGGTTTTCTCGTGTTCCGCGACGATGCTGCGGACACTCTCTACGGTTTCGATGATGTTGGCACCGAGCCGCTTCTTGATCTCAAGCGCGACGGCGGACCGGCCGTCGACCCGCGCGAAGCCCTGGGGATCCTTGAACGTGCGGCGGATGGTCGCGATATCCTCGAACCGCACGACGGTGGCTCCCGAAACCTTGATCGGCAGTTTCAGCACATCGCGGATGTCCTCGATCACGCCCGGCACTTTGACGACAAAGCGCCCGGCAGCGGCTTCGATCGCACCGGCCGCGACCAGCCGGTTGTTGCGGTCGACGAACTGGAACAGCTCGTCGACGGAAATGTTGTAAGTCTCGAGCGCCAGCGGATCGATCTCGACCTCGAGCAACTCCTCCCGGTCGCCGCCGATCTCGACTTCGAGCACGCCGGGCAGACCCTCGATATCGTCCTTCAGGCGGCGGGCGAGGGTGACGAGCTGACGCTCGGACATGTCGCCCGAGAGAATCACGGACAGAATCGGGAACAGCGCGACGTTGACTTCGTTGACCGTCGGCTCATCGGTATCAGCGGGAAGTTTGGTTTTCGCGATGTCGACTTTCTCGCGCACGTCGCGGAGTGCCTTCTCGGCGTTGAAGCCAGGCTGGAACTCGAGAGTTACCGAGGCATAGCCGGACGAGCCGACCGCGCGCACTTCCTTGACGCCCTCGATCGAGCGGAGTTCGGTCTCCATCGGACGGATCAGCAGCCGCTCGGCGTCTTCCGGCGAGATGCCCTCATGGGTCATCGAGACATAGATCAGCGGGACTGCGATATCGGGCTCCGACTCCTTCGGGATCGAATAGTAAGAGACCGCCCCTGCAATCAGGAGCACCGCCAGCACCATTAGAACGGTCCTGCTGCGGCTGAAGGCGGCATCGATTATGGCGCCCATCGGATTATTCCTTTGCCTTGGCGGCTTCGGCGCGCCGCGCGATGGCGGCGGGTTTCGACGCATCCACCGGCACGACCGTCTGGCCCGGCTCGACGAAGCCATGACCCTGGGTGATCACGCGGATCTCGGGAGGCAGACCCGCGAGCCAGATCCCGTTCGAGCCCGAACTCACGATCTCCACCGGCCTGAACTCGACGACGTTCGCGTCGTTCACGGTCTTGATGCCAAGCTGGCCCTCGGTGTCGAGGGAGAGCAGGGCAGGCGACACGAAATGCGCGTCGACGGTTTCGTAGCGAATTCTGAGTTCGGCGCTCACGCCGGATGGCAGCGCTGAATTGGCATTGGGTATCTCGGCTTCGACCCGGAACGTCCGGGTCTCGGTGTTGCCGGACACGGATACGTAGATCAGGCTCGCCTCGGCTGTCTCACCGGTCGCGAATCGCACCGCCACCGGATCGCCCGCCTTGACCTTGCCGATCAGATTCTGGGGAATCGAGCCACTGATCTTCAGCGGTGAATTGTCGACCAGCTTTGCGATGTCCTGCCCGATCGCCAGATAGTCGCCGACGTCGACGAGGCGCTCTTCGAGAATTCCGTCGAAGGGCGCGCGGATGATGGTGTCACCGAGCTGGCGTTCGACCCGCTGGAGCGCGGCGCGAGCAGCCTCAAGGGCGGACTTCGCCTCTTTCAGCGCATCCCGCGTCTGGAACCCCTTCTTGCGGAGCACTGCGGTGGCTTGGTATTTTTTCTGGCGCTGATCGAGC
>JAJFFI010000434.1 GCA_021776755.1 Alphaproteobacteria bacterium
CCCTAATGCTTTGAAAAAAAGAACTTTTCCTGCCCAGCGGCCACTCTTCGAACTGGACCGGATCTGGGCGGGCATGCCACTCTCGGAAGGCCGCGCAGCCGGAGAGGCCGCGACGGTTTCCGATCACCTGCCCGTTGTGACCAGGCTGCGGACGGGCTCCTCTACGTGAAGATCGCGATCGTGGAAAGCATCGCCTCGATCCGCCCGGGGCCCGGCATCGCACCGGGCCGGCTTCTGAAGCTGCTCCTGATAGCTCCAGAATGCGGTCCTCCGGGACGCCGTGAAGCTGACCGGCTGGATCGTGATCCGGTTCCAGAAGGCGGTTCCGTCCGCCCGGTAGTTCAGGAGATCGACCGTGGCCGGCCGCTCGGCCGCGACGGCGGCGCGGATCTCGTCGACCGCACCCGGGTCCGTGTCCGGCCCCTGCAGTATGCGGCAATTGCGGTTCAGCAACCGCCCCCGCCGATACCCGGTGTGCCGCTCGAACGCCGGGTTCAGGAAGACGATCGGATTGTCCGGTAGCTGCGGATCGGTGACCATGAAGGTTGCGTCGATGCTCTCGGCTTCGACGGCCTTCTCGCTCAGAAATTCGATCCAGTCTGAATAGGGAAACATTGGCTCTCCTAGCGCATTGAAGTTCTGCCGGACTGAAGTCCGCCATCCTGTAGCGTACTAAACACAAAAAATGGAATAATTCTAATCTATAGCATAGAGGGTTTACGGGAATATGACAACGGGATTTCTCACAAATGGCGAAAAGACTGCACTGATCACAATTGTTCTGGCCCACGGCGCGGGGGCGCCGATGGACTCTCCGTTTATGGATACGCTCGCAGTGGGCCTTTCGGATGCAGGCCTCCGGGTCGTGCGGTTCGAGTTTCCCTACATGGCGGCGCGCCGGGAGGACGGCAAGCGACGCCCCCCGAACACGCCCGCAATCCTGCTCGACACATGGCGGACTGTGATCGCGGACCTCGGACCGGAGCGCCTGATTGTCGGCGGGAAATCGATGGGCGGCCGGATCGCAAGCATGGTCGGGGACGAAGCCGGTGTCGCGGGGCTGGTGTGTCTCGGCTATCCGTTTCACCCGCCCGGCAAACCGGAAAAATTGCGGACCGAGCACCTGAAGACCATGAAGACCCCGGCGCTGATCCTGCAGGGCGAGCGGGACACGTTTGGCACCAAAGAGGAAGTGCCCGGATATGGATTGTCGAAGGCGATCCGGGTGCACTGGCTCGCGGACGGGGATCACTCGCTGAAACCCCGGAAGGCCTCGGGGCGGACCGAGGCGGAGAACCTGGCTGAAGCGGTGGCGGAGATTGTGGCGTTTGCGGCCAAGGTCTAGGGGTCGAGGTCGGATTTCTACCCGCCGGCCCCCGCCCTTCGACAGGCTCAGGGTCAGGGCCTCCGTAGGGGCGCGTACACCAGCTTCCTGATGCGGAGCCTGTCGAAGCATGCCGGGCAGATGCTTGTCATCAGCCCTTGCGCGGCGTACCTCTGAGGCATGGCGACAAGTCCGGAATTCGTCTCGCATCTTGAGGATCTCTTCGCGCCGTTCGGGGCGGTCGAGATCAAGCGCATGTTCGGGGGCGTCGGCGTGTTCCACGGCGGCGTCATGGTCGGGCTGGTTTCCGATGATGTGCTTTTTCTCAAGGTGGACGAGGAAACCCGGGCGCGTTTCGAGGCCAAGGGCATGGAGCCTTTCACCTACACGATGAAGGGCAAGCCGATGGAAATGTCTTACTTCCAGGCCCCGCCCGACGCGATGGAAGACCCTGCGGAGTTCGAGCCCTGGGCGCGGACCGCCTATGAGGCGGCGCTGCGGACGGACGCCAGGAAACCACCCAAACAACGCAAAGCAAAGAAGACCTGAGACATGGCCGCTGAGAAGACCCGCACCGAAACCGACTCGATGGGCAAGGTCGAGGTCCCGGCGGACCGTTACTGGGGCGCGCAGACCCAGCGGTCGCGGGAGAACTTCCGGATCGGCACCGAGCGGATGCCGGGGCCGCTGGTGCGCGCCTTTGGCGTGCAGAAACTCGCGGCCGTGCGGGCCAACCTGAAGCTCGGCGAGATCGACGAAAAGACCGGCGCGGCGATCGCGGAAGCCGCCCGGGAGGTCGCCGACGGCAAGCTCACCGATCACTTTCCGCTGGTGGTGTGGCAGACCGGGTCGGGCACCCAGACCAACATGAACGCCAACGAGGTGATCTCGAACCGGGCGATCGAGCTCCTCGGCGGGAAGATCGGCTCGAAGGAGCCGGTGCATCCGAACGACCATGTGAACCGGGGGCAGTCCTCGAACGACAGTTTTCCGACGGCCATGCACATTGCCGCCGCGGTTGAGCTGAACCAGCGGTTGCTGCCCGCCCTCGAACACCTGACGGCGGCGATCGAGGCCAAGGCGCAGGATTTCGCGGACATCATCAAGATCGGCCGCACCCACACCCAGGACGCGACCCCCCTCACCCTCGGACAGGAGTTTTCCGGCTACGCGGCGCAACTCCGAAACGGTATCGCGCGGATCGGCGACGTGCTCCCGCGGCTCTATGCGCTGGCCCAGGGCGGGACCGCGGTCGGCACGGGCCTCAACACCAAGGCCGGCTTCGACACCGCATTTGCCGCCGAAGTTGCGGAGATCACCGGGCTTCCCTTCGTGACGGCGCCGAACAAGTTCGAGGCGCTTGCCGCGCACGATGCGGTCGTCGAGGCGTCCGGCATGCTGAACGTGATCGCGGTCTCGCTGATGAAGATCGCAAACGATATCCGGTTTCTGGCGTCCGGCCCCCGCAGCGGGCTCGGCGAACTGGCGCTGCCCGAGAATGAGCCGGGCTCCTCGATCATGCCGGGCAAGGTGAACCCGACCCAGTGCGAG
>JAJFFI010000435.1 GCA_021776755.1 Alphaproteobacteria bacterium
GAAGAGGGTGGCGAACTGCGCGAGGGCGTGCGCGGCCGGCTCGGCGCGCTCTGGCACATCCCGGCGATCATCTACGTCGTGGCCTCGTTCTTCGTCTGGGTGCTCGACATCGACAACGGCTGGGAGTTCCTGTTGCGCGCGACGGTGCTCACCCTGTTCATCCTCGCGGTTTCCGCCGTGCTGCTGGTCGCGGTGCGCAAGGGCATCGCCAGCCTGTTCGACGTCTCCGACGACCTCGAAGAGGAATATCCCGGCATCGAATCGCGGGCCAACCGCTACCTGCCATTGTCGAAGAACGTGCTCCAGACCGTGATCGTGCTGCTCACTTTCTGCGCCATCCTGCAGGCGTGGAACGTCGACATCTTCACCTGGATGACCAGCGGCTCCGGGCGGAAGTTCGTCGCCAGCATCGTCAGCGTCGCGATCGTGGCGCTGGTGGCGCTCGTGGTCTGGGAGGGGCTGTCGGCGATCATCGAGCGCTACCTCGCGTCCGCCGACGAGGACAAGACCGACCCCGAGCGCGCCGAGCGGCTGCGCACGCTGTTGCCGCTCGCCCGCAAGGTCGTGTTCTTCCTGCTGTGCCTGTTCGTGCTGCTGATCACGCTCTCGGAATTCGGCATCGACATCGCCCCCCTGATCGCGGGCGCGGGCGTCATCGGGCTTGCCGTCGGCTTCGGCGCGCAGACGCTGGTGAAGGACATCATCACCGGGCTCTTCATCCTGCTCGAGGACACGGTGAGCGTCGGCGACGTGGTCGAGCTTGCCGGGCACTCGGGCGTGGTGCAGGACCTCTCGATCCGGTCGTTGCGCTTGCGGGACTATTCCGGAACCGTCCACACGATCCCGTTCTCGAGCGTCGACACGGTCAAGAACATGTCGAAGGATTTCTCCTATGCCGTGATCGAGGCCGGCGTGAGTTACCGCGAGAATGTCGACGAGGTGATGGCGATCATGCAGGCGATCGGCAACGTGCTCTACGAGGACAAGAACCAGAATCAGGACATCTGGTCGACCTTCGAGATCGCGGGCGTGAACGAGCTTGCCGATAGCTCGGTCATCATCAAGGGCCGCATGAAGACGGCGCCGGGCAGCCAGTTCGGCATCGAGCGCGAGTTCCGGCGCCTGATGAAGGCCTATTTCGACGAGCGCGGCATCGAGATGCCCTTCCCGCACATGACGCTCTATTTCGGCCACGACAAGGAAGGCAAGGCGCCGCCGGTCAACGTCCGCACCCAGCAGGTGATCGAGAATCTCCGCGCCGAGAAACCGAAAAACCCGACGCCCACCAAGTCCTCGACAACCCCGAGCTCGCACAAGCAGCCCACCGACGAAAAAGGCCGCCCGGTCTTCACTTCGGACGATTAGCAGCGCCGTTTCCGCCGCCGGCGCCTGGGGGGCTTCCCCAACCGCCGGGGCTCATTCGTGGATCAGCGCTTCGGCCGCCTCGGCGGATTCGGCCTCGACGATCCGGCGCGCGATATCATAGCCGAAGCCGGCGCGGGCGAGCGCCGCCATGTCGCGCGCGCGGTTGTCTGCGCGGGTCAGGGGATCGCGGCGCCAGGGGCCGAGCCGGCGTTTGGCGGCAAGCGTCAGCGCGGCGCGGAGATCGAGCGCACCGGGCGAGGCCGCCGCCTCCTCGCCGGCAAGCGCTTCGAGGGCGGCCTCGATCACGTCCCCGGCGATGCCTTTCTGCGCGAGCTTGCCGCGGATGACGCGGAGCCCGTTGCCGCGCCGGTGCAGGCTGCGGGCGCGGGCGTCGGCATAGGACCGGTCGTCGATCAGCCCGGCCGCGACATAGCGCTCTACCAGCGCCTCGATCCATCCGGCGCATTGCGCCTCGTCGGTCTCGTGCACCCGGGCGGCGCGCCAGACCTTCCGCCACAGCACCTGCCGGAAATTCTCGGCCGAGGTGGCATAGCGTCCGAGATAGTAGAGCCCCGCGCGTTCGAGATACCCGGGACTGATCTTGCGCGGCTGGCGGCGCTTTTTCGCGGCGTTGTCGGATGCGGACTTTGGCGGCGGCATCCCGGAACCATGCCACCGGGCATCGCTGCTGTCATGGCGGCCCGCGCGTGCATGCCAGCCGCCTTGCCCGGAGCCGCCGTGCTGCCTATCTTCCCGCCAGACCCCAGCGACCCGGACCTGATGCACCATGCCCGACAGCGGCGCCAAGACAGCGGACACACCTGCGGAGATTCGGCCCCCGGCGCACGGCAGCGGCGCGGGTCCGGGGCAGGGGCCGGTCGCGCGCCGGTTCGGGGCGGTGAACTGGCTCGGCTTCTGGACGCTTTATTCCAAGGAAGTGCGCCGCTTCGTGAAGGTCTGGACCCAGACCCTGCTGGCGCCGGTGATGACCTCGCTGCTGTTCCTCGCGGTGTTCACGCTCGCCCTCGGGCGCACGATGGAGGTGGTGCCGGGCGTCTCGTTCGCGCAGTTCCTGGCGCCTGGTCTGGTGATGATGTCGATGGTGCAGCAGGCTTTCGCCAACAGCTCGTCCTCGATCGTGATCTCGAAGGTCCAGGGCAACATCGTCGACGTGCTGATGCCGCCGATCTCGGCCGCTGAACTCACCGCGGCCTATGTCGGCGGCGGGGCCACCCGCGGCATGATGGTGGGCGTGTTGACGACTTTGGCGCTCGCGATCTTCGTGCCGACCGGGATCCACAACTTCGCGTTCATCCTGTTCCACGGCGTGATGGCCTCGGTGATGCTGTCGCTGCTCGGCGTGATCGGCGGCATCTGGTCGGAGAAGTTCGATCACATCGCGTTCTTCACCAACTTCGTGATCACGCCGCTGGCCTTCCTCTCGGGCACCTTCTACTCGATCACCCGGCTGCCCGACGCGTGGCAGACGGCCGCGCACTTCAATCCGTTCTTCTACATGATCGACGGCTTCCGCTACGGGTTCATCGGGCATGCTGACGGGTCGCTGACGCTCGGGCTCGCGGTGATCACCGGCGCCAACATCGCGCTCGTAGCACTCGCCCACTGGATGATCCGCTCGGGCTACAAGCTGCGCCCCTAACGCCGGGTCCGGTCACGCCGGAGTGAAGCGATTTGATCCCCGGCGCGTGAATCGGGGCATCCGCCCATTCGTTGTCTCGGTAAGTGGCGCCATTCGCCACATCCCGATCAATGGAGATAACGATGAAACGGACACCGCACGATACCAGCCATGACCGCTACGCTCCGGTCTGGATGCTCGCCTCGATCCTGATGGCCGCGGCGGCCCTGACGATAGTGGCCGCCGGTGCCGCCGGCGCTGAGAGCACCATGGGCGAACTGTCCAGCTTCCTGAACGGCGGCGGCTGATCCGCCTCCGTCCGAATGAGAAGTCCCTGCCCGGTTGCGGGCCGGCGCCCCTCGGTTTCCCCGGGGTGGTGCCGGCCCTTCCCGTGCTGTTCGGGGGAGTTTCCGGTCGAGCGGATGTGATCCGGATTGTGCCGCCGTGAACGGAGGCCGCGGTATACTTGGGCTCGCGATCCGAAGAGCGCCGCCACGGAGTTTTTTCCTCAGGGCCGAACCATGCGCAGGAGTGCAGCAGAGCGACCGAAAGACAACACGACTCCCGTCCTTCTCCGGGACGTAGCCGTTGCCGCGCGCCCCTTCCTTGTCGGCTATGCCCGCAGCCGCGGCGTCCAGCGCGCCGATGCCGAGGACCTCGTCGGGGAGACCTTCGCAAAGGCCCTGACCCGGTACGACCGGCTTAAATGCGCATCGGTTGCGGCGTGCCGGGCGCTTCTCATCAAGATCCTGATCAACACATCCCGCGATGCGTTTCGGCGGCAGAAAGGTCCGGTCGCCGGCGGTGCCGACGGCGACCCGGCGGACGCGGCCGTGAGCTCTGCGCCCGACCCGGCCCGGGCGGCCGAGCGGTCGGAACAGGTGGCGCTGGCACGGCGGGCGCTGGAGCGGCTTCCTGCACCGCTGCGCAGGACGGCGCAGCTTTACTATCTGGACGGAAAATCCTGCCGCCAAATCGCCGCCGCGACGGGGGCGCCGGAGGGAACCGTGATCTCGCGGCTTGCCCGCAGCCGCGATCTCATCCGGATGCGGCTGCACGCGGACGGGATCGACACCGGGCGCTTGATTTCCGGGCGCAGCCGAGCACATTGACAACATCCCACCCGGGAAAGATACTCCGCCGCTTCCGGATTTGTTCGCCGATGTGTCCGGGCTGGCCCCCAGGAAAACGGGCCGGTTCCGCGTTTGCGTTCCCGAACCTTGAAACCAGCAAGTCCTCTGACAAGAGAGGTGTGCCGTGATTCCAGCCGTGATGCCGACCTACAACCGCTGCGACGTTGCCTTTGAACGGGGCGATGGCCCCTGGCTGTTCGCGACGGACGGCCGACGATTCCTGGATTTTGCGAGCGGCATCGCGGTCACCAGCCTCGGCCACAACCATCCGCACCTGGTAAAGGCGCTGACCGAGCAGGCCGGCAAGATCTGGCA
>JAJFFI010000436.1 GCA_021776755.1 Alphaproteobacteria bacterium
GGATCTGCAGCGCAAACGCGGTCGAGGAGAGTGCGAGCCCGAAGCCGGTGACGATGGCCACCGGCCAGTCGAGCCCGGCGGCGCGGGCCGCCAGCATGAGAAGCGCACCGGTCAGCACCACCTGCAGGGCGCCGAGGCCGAAGATTTCGCGCCGCATCGTCCAGAGCCGCGAGGGCTTGAGTTCGAGGCCGACGATAAAGAGGAGCAACACCACACCGAACTCGGCGAAATGCAGCACGCTCTCCGCGTCGTCGATAAATCCCAACCCGAACGGCCCGATGACGGCGCCCGCCGCCAGATAACCCAGCACGGTGCCGAGCCGGAGACGCTTGAAGAGCGGCACCGCCACAACGGCCGCGCCGAGAAAAACCGCCGCGTTTATCAGAAACGACCCGCCACCGGATGCCGCCATGTCTCGCCCTCCACCTCGCTGCCGCAGCAAAACCGGCGACCGGATCGAAGGTACGGCGTTGCGGGACAGGGTCAACCGGGACGCTGCCCACCGTGGCAGAGGGGGGGCGAACGGGCCAGGGTTGCGGAACCGGACGTTGCAGAATATGTTCGCTTTAGGTTCTGTCGGTTGATCCGCAAAGGCAGCGCGATGCACATCATTCTGGGGCTTCTCACCGTCATCGGCGTCATTGCCGTCGTGATCTACCGGATCCGCATGGCGGCCGACGCGACCCGCGAGATCGGCCAGGCGGCATCGGACGTGAAAGGCGCCTACCGGCGGCTCGAATGGAAGAACAAGTCGCGGGTGGATGTGATCCGCGACATCGAGGATCCGCGGCTTGCGGGGACCGCGATGATGGTCGCGGTCGCCAAGGCCGACGGCGACCTGACGAGCGCACAGATCCGCGCGGTCAGGGACGCGATGACCGGCACCTTTCGCATGGACGACGCCGCGGCCGATGAGATGCTGGCGGAATCCCGCTGGCTCTCAAACGATCTCGGCGACCTCGGCTCGTTCCTCCGCCGCCTCTCACCCGCCGTACAGAAGGCCTGCACGGACGAGGAAAAGAGCGACCTGATCGACGTGCTGACCCGCATCGCGGCCATCGAGGGCCCGGTGTCCGACATCCAGCAGAACGCCATCGGCGTCGTCGAGCGCGAGACCGGGCTGAATTAGCGCCGCGCCCGAGTGTGCGCAGGTCCCCAGCCCCATCCTTCGAGGGGAGGGGGGTGCGCCCCTCCACAGGATGAGCAGTGCGTTCTGGCGCAATGCTATTTCTTGCCCGCCAGCCCGGCTTTCTCGAGTTCGTCGATATTCCGCGGCCAGTCGGATTTCAGAAGGCGCGAGAGCGCGCGGTCGGCGAGCACCTTGCCGCCGGTTTGGCAGCGCGGGCAGTAGTTGGTCTCGTTGGTGGCGTACCGGATGCGCTGCACCGGTGTTGCGCAGTCCGGGCAGGGTTCACCGTATTTACCGTGCACGGCCATCTCGGGCCGGAAGGCGGTGACCTTCACAGGCCAGCCGGTCTCGGCAACCTCAGCGGCGAAACGCCCGGTCCAGAGATTGAGCGTTTCCGTCACGGCCGTGTGCAGGCGGGCGATATCGCCCTCCGAAAGTTTCTGCGTCATCGCGATCGGCGAGAGTTTGGCCGCATGCAGGATTTCGTCCGAATACGCATTGCCGATGCCCGAGAAGATCCGCGGATCGGTGAGCGCGCGTTTCAGGGTGTGGTTTCGCGCCGTCAGTGCGGCAGCAAATTCGCCGAGCGGCAGATCGATGACCTCGAGTCCTGGCGGAAGATGCGCCGCGAGCCCGCCGCCGCCCCTGACGATATGGAGCGAGGCGCGCTTCTTGCTGCCGGCCTCGGTCAGCAGCAACGTGCCGTTTTCGAAATCGAAGGCGGCCATGCCCCGCTTGCCGCCGGGAATTGCGGCCCCGGCGGCGTCCTTCCAGTGCAGCCGCCCGGCAATCATCAGGTGGAGGACGAACCAGATGTCGTGCTCGAACCCGATCGCAATGCGCTTGCCGAGCCGGCGGAAGCCGGTGACGGCTTGTCCCACTGCGGCGTCCGGCTTCGGGTCGACCGAGCGCAGCAGGAACGGGTTGGCGATCCGCACGTCCGTGAGACGCCGGCCCGCGATCTTGCCGTCGAGCGCTGTCAGATAGGCCGCGATATCGGGAAGCTCGGGCATGCCTAAAGCGTTGCACGCTGGCGTCCGGGCGACAATGACTCTATGAGAATGGCGGCTCTAAGAGAACAACGGCTCTATGAGAATTGCCGCCATGACCGAGAAATCCGAACCCGCAGAACTCGACCCCGTTGCCGACGCCATCCTGGAGATGGTTGCGGCGAGCGATGCGAAGGGCATCAGCCCGGAGGACGCCGCGCGCGCCTATGCCGAGACACGGCGGAAGAAGACCGATCCGCCCGACCTCTGGCGGCGCTATCTGCCGGCCGTCCGCCAGCAGGCGCTGCATCTCGCGCGCGAGCGCCGAATCGCGATTCTGCGCCGCGGCGAAATGCAGGACCCCACCGCCCCGATCAAGGGCGTCATCCGGCTCGCCAAACGCCGCAAGGGCTGATTTCAGGGCCGCCATCTCGAAGCCGGCCTGAGCTCGCTCGGCCGTTCCTGCGGCTGACACACACCGGCATTCCCGAGCTCCGTTTCGGCATTTGACTCTGGCCGCCGGCAGCGCAAGTAATGGGGCAAAGCAACACCTGAAATTCCTGGAGAGACCGTGATGCAAGACCGCCTGCAATTTTATATCGATGGCCAGTGGGTCGCCCCCGAGGGCAAGGACACTCACGACGTCATAAACCCGGCGACCGAGGAGCCGATCGCAAAGATTGCCATGGGCAACGCGAAGGACGTCGACAAGGCGGTGGCGGCGGCCCGCAAGGCATTTCCGGCATTCTCGCAGACCTCGCGCGAAGAACGGCTTGAGCTGCTCGGCAAGATCACGGACGCCTACAAGGCGCGTTATGACGAGATCGCCGAGGCGATCACGCTCGAGATGGGCGCGCCGCTGGCGTTTTCGAAGGCGGCCCAGGCGGGCACCGGGATCGGGCATCTGAAGGCCGCGCAGAAGGTGCTCTCGAATTTCGAGTTTGAGGAAGTCCGCGGCACGACCCAGATCCGCCACGAGCCGGTGGGCGTCTGCGGCCTGATCACGCCGTGGAACTGGCCGGTCAACCAGGTGATGGTGAAGGTCGCCCCGGCGCTCGCCGCGGGCTGCACGATGGTACTGAAGCCCTCGGAAGAGTCGCCGCTGAGTGCCGCGATCCTCGCCGACATCATGCACGAAGCCGGTGTGCCGGCGGGCGTGTTCAACATGGTCAATGGCGACGGCGAGAATGTCGGCGCGCCGATCGCCTCGCACCCCGACATCGACATGGTGTCGTTCACGGGCTCGACCCGCGCCGGCATCCTGGTCGCCAAGGCGGCGGCCGACACGGTCAAGCGCGTCGCCCAGGAGCTTGGCGGCAAGTCGCCCAACATCATCCTGAAGTCCGCCGATCTGCCGAAAGCGATCAAGGGCGGCGTCATCAACTGCTATTCCAACGCCGGGCAATCGTGCAACGCGCCGACCCGGATGCTGGTCCCGGCGGAGCTGCACGACGAGGCGGCCGAGCTTGCCAAGGCCGCGGCCGAGAAACTCGTGGTCGGCGATCCGATGGACGAGGCGACCCGCATCGGACCGGTGGTGAACAAATCCCAGTGGGACAAGATCCAGGGCCTGATCCAGGCCGGGATCGACGAGGGGGCGACGCTGGTGACCGGCGGCACGGGCCTGCCCGAGGGCGTGAACCGGGGGTACTACGTGCGCCCGACGGTGTTTGCAAACGTGAAGAACGACATGACCATCGCGCGGGAGGAAATCTTCGGCCCGGTGCTCTCGATCCTGCCCTACAAGGACGAGGCCGAGGCGATCCGGATTGCCAACGACACGCCTTACGGTCTGTCGGGCTATGTGGTGGGTGCGCTCGACGAAGCGCGCAAGGTCGCGGCCCAGCTCCGCACCGGCATGGTGCACATCAATGGCGCCGGCCCCGATTTCGGCGCGCCTTTCGGCGGCTACAAGCAGTCGGGCAACGGCCGCGAATGGGGCGACTTCGGCTTCGAGGAATTCCTCGAGGTCAAATCGGTGATGGGCTTTGAGGACGCTGCCTAGGTTCTGTACCCATAAGAGGGATTCACAGATTGGGTCGAATGTGATTCAAGCTTTCAAACTGTGGGAGCTGGATGATGGCGCGTTTCGATCTGTCCGATGGTGAGTGGTCGATCATAGAGCCTTTGTTGCCGAACAAG
>JAJFFI010000437.1 GCA_021776755.1 Alphaproteobacteria bacterium
GCCTGCATCCTGATCGACTGTCACTCGATGCCTTCGGTCGGCGGACCGATGGACCGGGATCCGGGCGCGCCCCGGGTCGATTTCGTCCTCGGCGACCGGCACGGCACGTCGTGCTCTGCCGAACTGATGCTGATGTCCGAGCGCCTGCTCGAGGCCGAGGGCTTCATCGTCGCCCGCAATGCGCCCTATGCCGGCGGCTTCACGACCGCCCACTACGGACGCCCCGCCGAAGGGGTCCATGCACTGCAGATCGAGATCAACCGCGCGCTCTACATGGACGAGGAGAACGTGGCTCCCTCGAACGGTTTTCCGCCCCTGCAGGCCGCCATGCGACGGCTGGTCGAGCAGCTCTGCCGATCCGGGCTCGACGCCCTCTAGAGCATGTCAGGACTTAGTAGAAGCGCTGAGACGTCGTCGCCTCCAGTCCGCTGGCCAGGAAGGACGTGCGTGGCGATGCCGGGGCATCGCGAGCACGGCCTGACGCAGTCCAGCGGCCTTGAGGCGCCGCCTTCGGTCAAATCTCCGCACCGACCGCGGCGTCGCCGCCGCTTGCCGATGCCCCGCATCGCCTGCGCGACGGCTCCTGGCGGGCGGAGCGGAGATTTGATCTCAGCGTTCCTACTAAGACCTGACATGCTCTAGCCGCCCGCCATGAACGAGAACATCGATAGCCGGGTGGAGACATCCGGTAGCCTTTTGGTGCGCCCCTGCCGGGCCGCCGACCTGCCGGCGGTGCAGGCGATCTATGCCCACCATGTGCTCAACGGCGTCGGCACGTTCGAGGAAACGCCGCCCGATCTCGCCGAAATGACGACGCGGCACGCCGCTGTTGTCGACACAGGGTTTCCCTATCTGGTCGCTGCGGATTCCCAGGGCATTGCGGGTTTTGCCTATGCCGCGCGCTACCGGGCGCGCTCGGCATATCGTTACACGGCCGAAGATTCGATCTATGTCGCGCCGGATCGCGGGCGGCGCGGGGTGGGCCGCGCCCTGCTGGTGGACCTCATAGAGCGCTGCACGGCAATGGGCTGCCGCCAGATGATCGCGGTCGTTGGGGGGAGCGAGAATACCGGCTCGATCGCGCTTCACCGGGCGCTTGGATTCGAGCATGTCGGCAAGCTCGGCAATGCCGGGTTTAAGTTCGGCCGCTGGCGCGACAGCGTCCTGATGCAGCGCCCGCTTGGCGATGGCGCCGGCAATCTGCCCGAATAGCAGCCGAATAGCGCCCGAACAGTGCGTTTCAGACAAAAAAGGGGCCGCCCACGCGGGGCGGCCCAAGGTATAGGGAGGAAACGCTCTGACAAGCGTCTGCGGTGTAGCAAGCGGCCCGGGCGCAAAAGCGCGGGGCCGCGAATACCGCACTGCAAACCTAGGCCTCTCGCAGTTGCGAAATCAACTGTTTTTTCTTCGCAGATGCAATATTTTACAGTTGCGGCAGATTTACCATAAACGTTGTTTTGCTAACAGTTACAATTTGTTAACCATGCCCGCCCGGGTCTGGCTGAAGCCGCATTTACAACTGGCACGCCGCTTGCTCCTCCTCTGGTGAATTGAGAGGAAGAGACATGCAGAAAAGTTACCGGGTTGGCACCCTTCTGGTCCTTGGAACGCTTGTGCCGGTGATCGGCGCGACGGCCATTGGAAACATCGTAACCAGCCGGAATCAAACGGATATTTGCGGTCCGCACATTCGCGCGGCCGAGGTCGCCAACGGCATTCCACGGGGCCTTCTGCGCTCGATTGCGCTCGCCGAAAGCGGCGGCTACAACAGGGTGAAGGGGGCAAATGCTGCCTGGCCCTGGACGCTCAATAATGCCGGGAAGGGCTATTATTTCCGCTCCAAGCAGGCCGCTCACGCACAGGTCGTGGCGCTCCGCCGCGCCGGCCAGACCAACATCGACGTCGGCTGCATGCAGGTGAACCTCTACTACCACGGCCGCCATTTCGCGTCTTTCACCGACGCGCTCGATCCCGCGAAAAACACCGCCTATGCCGGGCGCCTGCTGCGCCGCCTGTTCCAGAAGACCGGCAACTGGCGGGCCGCCGTCGGGCGCTATCACTCGGCGACCCCGTGGCGTTCGCAACGCTACGCCGGCAAGGTCTACCGCTTCTGGAACCGGCATGGCGGCGGCGTTGCCGTCGCGTCTGCCGGCGCCGTTTCCGGCCAGTATCGGGGGCGCGTCGCCGGCACGATCGTTCGGCAGATCCGCTCGACATTCGACCGCCAAACCGAACAGTTCGCCGCCGCCATGGTGCTGCCGCGGATCGCGCCTGTGAGTGGAAACACGGCAGCGTTCAGCAGCCAGGCGTTCGGCCAGGGCGTGGCGGTTCGCCAGGCACAAACAACGGCGACCCGCAACATCGTCCTGCCGCCATCCCGTCCCAAAGTCGCGCCCAGGGTTGCAGCGGTCAAAACCCCGCAGCGCACCGGCTGGTACCGGACATCGACCAGCGGGCTCAACGCAGGTGGCGCCTATCAGTCGGCCGGCGGCATCCCGATCGTCTCCCGGAACGGCTCCGGCCCCACCTCCGGCACGACCCCGCGCACTCCGCGCGCAGCAACGCCGAACGCCGCCTTTGCCGAATACCTCATGTCGGCGCCCCGCCCAGCCGCGCGCCCCAAAGCGCGTGCCGCCGTCCATCCCGTTCTGAAACCAGCCGCGAAACCAACGCGCCTCCTGCCGACCGCAAAGCAACCGGCGGCCGCGGCGCGTGTCGGCTCGACCCGCAACTTCGCGGCGGCCCGGCTTGCGCGCCAGCAGGCCCGCCGTGCGCCCGGCGCCGGCAACGGCCTGCAGGCCGGATATCAGCCGGGTGTGCAGCCGCTGCCGACCGGCCTCCCACAGGCCAACGGTCTCAGCAGCCAGCTTGGCGGTGTCCTGAGTTCGCAAACCGGCGGCCAGGCGAACGGCATGCTGCCGGGCGGCCGGATGCCGGCGGTCGGGATGGGGGGCCTTCGCGGTGCCGCC
>JAJFFI010000438.1 GCA_021776755.1 Alphaproteobacteria bacterium
GCCAGATCGCGGAGACGACGGATCAGCAAGCGGTGCGCGTTGTTCGAGAGCGCCAGCTTGCTCATCGGGTCGTCGGCAAGACTGTCGGCACCGCACTGGAGCACCAGGGCATCCGGCCGGAATGCCGCGACGACAGGCACAATGGCGTCATCAAGCAGCACCCGGAATTCGCCATCATGGAACCCGGGCGGCAGCGGCAGGTTTCGCGCCATACCCCCCGCCCGATCGTCGAGCACTCCGGTACGGGGCCATCGCCCGGCCTCATGCATCGAGATCGTGAGGACGCGATCGTCGTCGGCGAAGGCGTCCTGAACGCCATCGCCATGATGGGCATCGATGTCGACATAGGCGATGCGCTCGAGGCCCTGATCGAGCATGGCGAGGATGCCAAGCACCGGGTCGTTGAAATAGCAGAAGCCGCTCGCCCGCGCCGGCATCCCGTGATGGGTCCCGCCCGCCGGGCTGTGCACGACGCCGCCGTCGCGCAGCAATTCGGCCGCATGGATCGAAGCTCCGCACGCCGTCGCCGGGCGGCGGAAGACCTCGGCGTAGACCGGATTGCCGTTGGCACCGATGTTGTAGCGGGTCTTGATCTCTTCGCTCACGGCCCGATCCGCCTCCGCCTGGGCAACCGCCATGATGTAGTCGGGCGCGTGAAAGCGGGCGAGCTGATCCGGCGTCGCCTGCGGACTGTCGACATAGACAGCTTCGTCGAGCCAGCCCATCGCGCGCACCAGATCCATCACCGCGGTTACCCGCGGTATAGCGAGCGGGTGCTTCCCGCCATAGGTCGACCGGCGATAGATCTCGCTGCCGATGAACCGCGGTGCGGCGTGCGGCGCAGATTGTGCTGTCGGGCCGTGCCTCGTTATGGGTATGGACGCCATGATGCGCCTCACCTACGACGGTACCCGGACCACGGCAAGGTGCCGGACAAATCCGGTTCAACCCGAATCTCTGAGGGCCGAGACTCGGAATATTTCGCAATGTCCGGGGCAAGTGCCGGCGGTTGCGGTTAATTCGGGGTCCAATCCGTCGGTCTGGCGCAATTTCAAGACGGCCTGCGGCTTGGCAGGCCCGAAACCGTCATACTATGAATGCAGCGAGTGCAATCTTCGGGGGAAGGCGTGCACAGACAGGTAAATGAGTTCTGCCCGGCCGTTCCGCCGCCCTTCTTTCGGGCGCCGGAGGCTGCCTGATGCGAACGGTCGCCCTAACCATCTGCCTCGCCGCGACGTGGCTTCTGCTGTCCGGCCATTATGATCCGCTGCTTCTCAGTCTCGGCGCCGCCTCCTGCGTGCTGGTGGCCTGGATCGCCTGGCGCATGGATGTGGTGGATCACGAAGGCTTCCCGATTCACCTGTCCTGGCAGGCTGTCCTCTACTGGCCGTGGCTCATTTTCGAGATCATCAAGTCCAACATCGACGTGGCGCTGGTCATCCTGCGGCCCTCGATGCCGATCTCGCCGACCGTTCTCACCGTGAAAACGACGCAAGGGTCGGAACTCGGACAGGTGATCTATGCCAACTCGATCACGCTGACGCCGGGCACGGTCTCGCTCCGGGTCTATGACGACAAGATCGATGTCCATGCCCTGACCAAGGCCGGGGCCGACGGCATTGCCGCGGGAGAAATGGACCGCCGCGTGACCCTCATGGACGCGAGCGGCGCAAAGACGGGCGGCAAGTCGGGAGGGCGCGGCGGATGATGCTGATCGCGGTCACCGCCGGCATTTTGATCACCATGGCGCTGGCGCTGCTGCGCGCGGTCGTGGGGCCGACGATCTACGACCGTATCCTCGCCGTGAATGTCTTCGGCACGAAGACCGTGCTGATTATCGCCGTTCTCGGCTTCCTGACCGGCCGCCCCGATTTCCTGGACATCGCGATCATCTACGCACTGATCAACTTCATCGGAACGATCGCCGTGCTGAAATTCATCCGTTACGGCAATCTCAGCCAGGCTGGCCCGCGGGCCGCGACCGGCAATCCACCGGAGGACGATATCTGATGGAAGGACAAATCCTCCAGATCGTCGCGTGGGTGTTTCTCGGCGTAGGCGCCGTGTTTTCACTGATCGGCGGCATCGGCCTGATCCGGCTGCCGGATTTCTACACCCGCATGCACGCTGCCGGCATGACCGATACGCTCGGCGCGGGCGGCATTCTGATCGGCCTGATGTTTCTGTCGGGCTTCAATCTCGTCACCGCCAAGCTGATCTTCATCCTGCTGTTCATCTTCTTCACCAGCCCCACCTCGTCGCATTCGGTCGCCAAGGCGGCGATGGGCGCGGGCTTCAAGCCGCTGCTGCAGCGGCGGGACTGACGGGGAGCCTCCGGCCATTCTCGAGATCGTCAATTACGTCCTGCTGTTCTTTCTTGCCGTGATGGCGGTCGCCATCGTGCGGCTGCGAAGCCTGTTCGCAGTCGTCATGCTTTCGGGCATCTATAGCCTGATCGCGGCGGCGATCTTCGTGCAGCTCGATGCGGTGGACGTTGCCTTCACCGAGGCCGCCGTTGGCGCCGGCATCTCGACGGTGCTGATGCTGGGCACGCTCGCGCTGACCACGAACCACGAGAAAATACCGCACTACACGCCTTACCTGCCATTGGTTCTGGTGGTGCTGACCGGGGCCGCATTGTTCTACGGCACGCTCGACATGCCCTATTTCGGCGACCCGAATGCACCGATCCACCAGCACGTCGCGCCGCACTATCTCGAGCTCAGTCCGCAGGAAATCGGCATCAAGAACATCGTGACCAACATCCTGGCGAGCTACCGGGGCTACGACACGCTTGGCGAGGTCACGGTGATCTTCACCGCCGGCGTGGGCGTGCTGGCGCTGCTCGGCGGCCGGCGGCGCAAGCGTCAGCGGTCAGAGGACATGGACAAGTCGGTCGGCGGAGGAATGTTCTGATGCAGCATCATGTCGTCCTTCGCGTCGTCGCCAAGATACTGATCCCGTTCATCCTGCTGTTCGCGCTCTATGTGCAGTTTCACGGCGACTATGGCCCCGGCGGCGGGTTCCAGGCGGGTGTGCTGTTCGCCGCCGGCATCATTCTCTACGCAATCATCTTCGGCCTCGACACCTCGCGCAAGGTGGTGCCGATGGCGGTCGCCCGCTGGGGCATCGCACTCGGCCTGCTGCTCTATGCGCTGACCGGCGTTGCGGGGCTTCTGCTTGGCGGCAACTACCTCAATTATTCGGTGCTCGGCGCGACCCAGCAGTCGGGCCAGCACATCGGCATTCTCGTGATCGAGTTCGGTGTTGGCCTCACCGTCGCCTCCGTCATGCTGACCGTTTTCTATGCCTTCGCGGGCAAGGGAAGGTAGGCGGCGCGATGGAAGGCTTCGACATCAAGACAGTCCTCGGACTCTACAATTACTGGATCGTTATCGTGCTCGCGATGGCGGGCTTCTACATCGTCATTTCGCGCGCGAACCTGGTGAAGAAGATTGTCGGGCTCAATGTTTTCCAGACCTCGGTTTTCCTGTTCTACATCACCATGGCCAAGGTCGACGGCGGCACGGCGCCGATCATCGAAAAAGCCTACGAGGTCTATTCGAACCCCCTGCCCCATGTGCTGATCCTGACCGCGATTGTGGTCGGCGTCGCGACAACGGCGCTGGGCCTCGGGCTCGTCGTGCGCATCAACGACGCCTACGGCACCATCGAGGAAGACGAAATCAACGCCCAGGACCAGGCGGAGTGATGGCCGGAGCAACAACGCCTTGATCGCACCGCACCTCCCCGTCCTGATGGTCGTCGTGCCGCTGATCGCTGCACCCGTGTGCGTGCTGCTGCATCATCCGCGGCTGGTCTGGGCCTTCGCGACCCTGGTCGCAGCCGCGACCTTTGCAATCACGATCGCGCTCGCCGTGAAGGTCTGGGAGAGCGGCCCGATCTCCTATGCCCTTGGCGACTGGGCCCCCCCCATCGGCATTGAGTATCTCGCTGATCCGCTTTCTGTATTCATGTGCCTGATCGTCTCGGGCATCGGCTTCGGCGTGTTGCTGTTTGCGCGAAAGAGCTTCGAACACGAGATCGAAGACAAGCGCATCTACCTCGCCTACACGATGTACTTGCTGTGCCTCACCGGGCTGCTCGGCATCCCGATCACGGGTGACGCGTTCAACCTCTTCGTTTTCCTCGAGATATCTTCGCTGTCGTCCTATGTGTTGATCAGCCTGGGCGACGACCGGCGCGCATTGACGGCCGCCTTCCAGTACCTCGTCATGGGCACCATCGGGGCGACTTTCATCCTGATCGGCGTCGGTCTGCTCTATATGATCACCGGCACGCTCAACATGGCGGATCTGGCCGCGCGCCTCGCCGGTCACGATGGCGAACGGACGATGCTGGTGGCATTCGCCCTCATCACCGTGGGCGCCTCGCTCAAACTGGCGCTGTTTCCGCTGCACCTCTGGCTGCCGAACGCCTATGCCTACGCCCCCTCGGTGGTGACGGCATTCCTGGCGGCGACCGCAACCAAGGTCAGCGTCTACATCCTGCTGCGTTTCTTCTTCACGATCTTCGGGTTCAAGTTCTCGTTCGAGGCGCTGCATGTCGGCTGGGTGCTCCTGCCGCTCTCGCTGATCGCGATCTATGTCGCCTCCACGGTCGCGGTGTTTCAGTCGAACGTGAAGCGGCTGCTGGCGTATTCGAGCGTTGCGCAGATCGGCTACATGATCCTCGGCATCAGCT
>JAJFFI010000439.1 GCA_021776755.1 Alphaproteobacteria bacterium
CGTCAGCCAGTTCGCCGCCCAGCGCCGGACCGGATGAGCGGCCATCTCGCGCTCCAGCCTGAATGCCGCAATGTCCACATCGTAGCCGCCGATGAGTTCGTCCGGTCCGTCCGACATGATCAGGACGCGCCGCCCTGATCCGATCGTATGGCGTGCCAGTTGCTGATAGGCAACGACGCCCTCGCAAAAGAGGCCGTCAAGGGAGTTGCGTGCTTGCTGGCGATGCAACGGAACGCAATCGCTGCCGATCAAATCGATGACTTCGTGCCGGTTGTCCAGGCGTTCGGCCGTAAAGCGGCTCGCGGAGAGTTCGTCCAGATCGTTGCCCCGCCCGGGTGGCGTTCGGCTGGTCGAACCGTAGAGGGAATGCAGGGGCTCGCCAGCCTGGTCCCTGGCGAAGACATTGACCAGTGTGCTGTCGATCCCGCCGCTGAGGGTTGCTTGGAAGTCGACCTCGGCGGGAACCCGCATCCGGCACGCATCCGCGATATGGCGGCCAAAGAGATCGAGGACCTCCCCCTCGGACGGATCGGCGGCAAAAAAATCGAACCACTTCTCGGGCTGAAGCCGGCGGCTCCGAGCCGTCGAAATCCCGGGCTGTCCGGCGGTCACCGTCATGTTGGTGCCGGCTTCGAGGCGAAATACACCCTGGAGCAAGGTCTTGGTCGGGGGCGCGGCGCGGTTTTGAAACGCGCTTGCAACCGCATCGAAATCAAGCGTCTCGGCGCCGCTGCTGGCGAGAAGAATGGGGGGGATCTCCGAGGCCAGGATCAATTCGTTGTCCTGGACCCGATAGAATACGTGCTTCTCGCCGAGAAGGTCACGACCGATCGTGATGGCCCGACGATCCGGTTCATAAAGGACGAAACTCCAGAAGCCATCCAACCGTTCCAGGAACGCCGAACCCTCCAGGACCAATCCGTGCAGCATGACTTCGGTATCGGAGCGCGTCGCAAACTTCACTCCTCGCCCTTCCAGTCGTGCCAGTTCATCGGTGAAATTGAAGATCTCGCCATTGTAGCTGAGCACGGCGCCGCCGTCGCGCGTGTGCATCGGAACGGGAAAATCGTTGCCAACATCGACGATCGCAAGGCGCGAATTTCCGAGTGCAACCAGACGATCGTCTGAAACAGCGATGCCTTGCCTGTCGGGTCCGCGGTGACGCAGGGCTGCGGTCATTGCCGCGATCCGGCGCTCGGCGTCGACGACCGGACGTCCGCTCAGACTGACAATGGCGGCAATCCCGCACATCAGGCGGCAACACAGGTATGCGCAGCGAGCATCGTCAGACCTGGAGGTAGTTCAGGAGGAGCATCAGCGAGGGGTCCATCTCGGGCGCCTTGCGATAGAAGCGGACATGCTGCGTGTTCATGTTGGACCAGATGTAGTGCCGGGTCAGAAAGCCCAGCAGCAACTCGTATGGCATTCGGAATATCTCGTACCGTTCGTCGGCAATCTCCTGTTCCGGCAGTCTGGTCACGATGTCATCTGCGAGACTGAGTCTGTAGAGCCGCTCCTCGCCAACGTCGATGAAATAGGCAATGTCAGAATGCGCCTTGTGGATGTTCTGCCATTTCCGCTGATTTGCTCGTGCGAGTGTGAGAAGTCTTGTCAGGTCGGTCCGCTGGCCTGGGGCAATGTGAAACTCCCCGCCAGGCGAAAACATCGACGGGACCTCGGCGAGTTCCTCGATGTATTCCACTTCAGTGTCGTGGGTTTGCTCAACATAGTCGCCACGGCGCTTTCCTGTTGCCGTATCGAACTGGTTTGTCTCCGAGAGGAGGACGGCGTCAAATTCGGATGCGGCGTGTTTCTTGGCGTATTCAACGACATCGGAACGCGGGCTCAATCCGGAATATTCGTATTGCCGAGCCTTTTCGCCACCACAAATGACGCCGCCTGCGATCGGGATCACGATCCCGGGTTCGAGTGCGTCGATATATTTCACAAACGCCGACTTCAGCTTGGTTGCCCGGTCTTCGGCTGCACGGGCCTTCTCGTCTTGGGTCAGGTTCTCGAAAAACATCGGCCATGGGCCATGCGCACCTGACGGGATCAATGCCACGTCGATCCGACCCGCGATCTCCCGGATATGCCTGCTCTGGGCTTCGTGCACACTGTTGTCGTTCGCGTTGACAGCAAATTCCCCATCAAGGCGGAACAACCCTATCGAGTCGACCTGCGGCGAATTCGCCGCCGGTTCCAGCCAGACATGATCGTTGCCGTTGAGGGGCAGCCCTCCTTCGATCGGCACCACCCGCACATCGGTGAAGCCGAGATTGGACACAACGCGGGCCGTGAAGTTGACTTCGTAATCTGCTACCAGAACGGGCGTGTCTTTTGCAAACTGTGCCAGCGTCGGGGCGTCGAAATGGTCGGGATGGGTGTGGGTGATATAGATGTAGTCGGGCTTGATGGCGGCGACGTCTTCCCGCGACAGGATCGATTTTGGGAAATTGTAGAACCCGCTGTCTGACTGATTGTCGAAAGTTATCCATGGGTCAGCGAGGATAGACGTTTGCTCGCTTTCGAGCATCACCATCGCATTCGTGTAGAAAGTGATCTTCACAACTCACTCCCGTTCGGTTTGCTGGCAAAGGCCAACATCGACGCTGACCTGCCCTTCAGGATTTCCGGAATCCAGCGAGGCGCATCTCCCCGGAACGGCAACAGCCGGTAGGCGACGAAGAATCGCCGCGGCAAGAACCACATCCAGGACGGTTTCTTTACGAGCCACGGCACTATTTCAATGTTCTCAAATCCGTACATTTTCAGAATTTGCGCCAGCGACTCGGGTGAGTAGGGGTGCACGTGCGTTGGATCGTCAAAGAAGGTCGCGACAGAGTATTTCCAGTTCGGGCAGACAAAGATCGCCGCACTGCCCGGTTTCATCACGCGCATCATCTCAGTCAGCATCATGTTTGGTGAATGCAGATGCTCGATAACCGATATTGAAGTAATGACATCGATCGAATTGTCGTCCACAGGGAGGGGATCCGCCTCCAGATCGACGCCGTCACCGATGTCGACGCCCTGCGCCTCGATGCCAGCGTCCCTGCAGCACTCGACGAACACGCCCGACCCTGAACCAACATCCAGCACACGTTGGCCTGTCTGAAGCGGTGCGTGTCCGTTGATCTCAAGCCACTGGCAGAACGTCTCAAAGACACGCCGCTTGAGTTTCTGCTGGCGGTCGTCCTGCCAGGCCTCCGTGCCCCGCTGATGCTGGTGATAGCGGCTGATGTGGCCTTCGTTAGACATAACCCTCGGACTCCCCTGCCGCGACGCTGCTGGTGGTTTCGATGTCGCCCAGGATGTGAGTTGCCGCCGCGCGACCGCCGCCGCCGCCGCTGTCAAAGTACTTTCTAACAAGGGCCTGACGATGTTCTCTCTTCTCGTCCCAGTCTTCTTCGATTTCCTCGATCGGGCGGCTCAAAAAAGTCAGAAGTGCCGTGACCCAGTTCGGGTCCTTCGTCGAAAACAGAAAAGTACCGCGTTCGAAGGCTGTCTTCGCTTCGGGGCGCAGCGGCATGTTGTCGTCGACGTCGATAAACACGAGTGGTTTTCCGGACATCAGGCACCACGAAACCGTGCTGGTAGCCCGGCAGGTTACAAGCACCCGCGTGCGGTTTAGGAGATACCGCAAGTCGATCATGCCGGTGAAGGGATGGACATTGCCGAGGCTGCGGGCAATCTCGACCGTGGGGTCGTCATCCGGAAACCGCCGGGAGGGATATGTCTTGTAGAGGACCGCGTGCGGGAGTTTCCCGAACACGTCCTGCAGGAGAGTGAGATCGAGACCAAACATCTCGCGATCATTCTGCGGCCCGTACGAGAACTTGCCTGAGTAACCATGATAAACCGAGGTCGATACGAAGGTGATCGGCTCGTTTTGCGATTTATGGAAGCCAGCGCCTCCGGCCCGCCTGTAGTCGGCAGGCATGCCTACGGATACCGCCGTTCCCTTGCGGCCAGGAATGTCGTTGGCAACTGCCGCCCCACCATCATTGAACATGTAGCCACGGTGCGCATTGTAGATGTCGTAGGTCGACAGGGTGTCTTCATGCCGGGCGCAGATTTCCGGGGAAACCCCGTGCTGAAAACCGGCAAAGAGCATGCCTTCTGCCTCGCATTTTAGCCTGACCGCAAAATTCTCTGGCTTGCACGGAAAATTGCACAGGACCACGGCGTCCCTGCCTGGCTCGGACCGCAAGGGCATTTTTTCGAGTTGACTGGCGGCGCTGAATTGCCTCTCGGCGTCAGCCTGGAGTGTAGCGCACAACCTTTTCAGGAGGGGGCGATGCAGCGGTGGCAGGACAAACTCGTCGAGTGCCGGCTCGAGGACCTTTTCGAGACAGCGATCGAGCGCCTGCTCTGTACCTTCGGGAAGCGGCGATTGGTCCGGCGTAAGCCGAAGGGTGCGAATTCGACTGCCGCGAAGAGCCAACGCGACGGCGGTTTCCTGCAGCAGTTCGTTCTCGCCCAGGATCCAGACATCCATTGCCTTCGCGCCCAGGCGCGGCAGGGCGCGATCCCGGAAGACCCGATAAAGCGCCCGCCGTACACCCGCGAGGCGCATTCTGCTGAGCAGGTCTGGCGCACCTCCGCCCTGGCGATGGACGGTCTGCCCGACTTCGACGGGAACGTGCCGGCATTCAGCCTGGCTATTGCCAGCGAGGAGATCGGCCCAGGGGCCGTTGAATAGATCGTTCGCGGCAGGCTGCCCGGTCTCCACGTTCAGGATCACGACTGGTTCGGATAGTTCGCGCTCCTCGAGGCAGGCGGCGAGAGCGATCTGCTCGACTGACCGCAACGCATTGACGGCCGCAATTCCTTCGAATGGGCGCAGCGCCTCCTCGGCTGATGCGATCTCCAGCGCGTGGCACTGCAATGGCTTGCGAAGGTCCTGCAAATCCGTGATCCGGGCGCGAGACAGGCGGTCGGGCAGGAAGACAGCCCGGGCGGGAAGCCGGTGCGCAAGGAACGGCGAAACCGTCAAGATCGATGAGTGAGGTTCGTGGTCGAATGCTGCCGCCGCCTCGAGGGCAGCAAAGCTGTCGCAAAATATTGCCGGCGCGGTCACAGCATGGAGCTCTTCTGATCCGCAATCCGGTTGCCGCGCTGCGTGTCGCCCGGATGCGCTTCCAGCATCGCCACCAGGGCATCCGCGACTCTGCGGGCGCCCCGGCCGTCCACAAGCGTTCGGCCGGTTCTTCCGAGGTGCGTCCGCAAATCCGGATCGCTGACGGCCCGCTCAATTGCCGCCTCCAGGGATGCGACGGCGCAGGGGCCGGTCTCGCCAACCAGCAGCGCTGCACCCTTCTGCGCGGCCCATTCCGCAAACGGCTGCTGGTTTGGCGCCGCCAGAACGGTAACCGAAGCCCGTCCCCGGGCCATCCTTTCCTGGAGCGACACGCCGCCAGAGCCGATTACCATGTCCGCCGCGTCATACAATCCGGAGAGGTCTTCTGCACCGACGACGAGCGAGTATCCCGCAGTCGAACATCGCGCCTCGATTGCCGAAAGATGAGGGGCATCTGCACCAAGCAGAACCGCAATATCGCCAACACCCTTCACCGCGCCGATCGCCTCTACTGCGTCAAGCGTTCGGGCTGTCGCATTTGACCCGTCCCGC
This sequence comes from Alphaproteobacteria bacterium, assembly GCA_021776755.1. Lineage (GTDB taxonomy): Bacteria > Pseudomonadota > Alphaproteobacteria > JAJFFI01 > JAJFFI01 > JAJFFI01. Next base: position 5,636 of record JAJFFI010000439.1, read on the forward strand.
AGGCCGTGTGAGACAAGAATGCGAGGCAGCCCGGAATCCGGCCGGGTCACAGGGTCGCTCGCGTAGGCCGGGCCGAGCAACGCGTATTGGGGGCCGGACAGGCGGGTGGCCGTTTCCGGATCGGGCAGCGCTGGCGAGATATAGCAATCGGCCGGCTCGGGACTGCGCCCAAAGTCTTCAAGCACCGCGACCAGGCGGCTTCCGGCCGCGACGTCGGCCAGAAACTGTTCACCGAAATCATATCCGTCGACAATCGCCAGTTGCGCGGCCATTGGCGAATGCTGAGCATCCCGGACTGCGGTTCGATACCCGCGGCGCTCAATTTTCAGTCGAGCCGCTTCCGCGTCTGGCGATATTCTGAACTCGATATCGAAATAACGGTCCAAAGCATTCGCAAGCGCGAGGCATCGTGCGACATGGCCTCCGCCCGCTTCGGATCTGCCGTCCGCGTAAATTGCTGCGAGCCCGAGTTTCCGGTCAGGCATTTTCATCGTCCCGGAACCGCGACATGCGGACGACGTCCATTCGCCGACCCTCGAAAACCACATGGCGCGACAGAACGGCGTCCTCGGCAAAGCCGGCTTTTTCAAAACATCGAATGCTCGGATGGTTCGCGGCATACATGCCGGCCGACAGTTTTTCGATTTCAAGGCTTTCAAACGCAAACGCGGCGGCACAACCGATTGCACCGGGCCCGATCCCCTGGCCATGAAGGTCTCGATTACCGATCAGGATCGCGACGTCGCACTTCTTGTGCCACCGGTCGATCGAAGAGAGCCGGATGTTCCCGATGTGATTGCCGTCGAACTCGATCCGCCACATCGCGGCGTCGCCCGCGGCCACGGCGCCAGACACGTAGGACTTGACCGACTCGATCGTGTGAGACACTCGGCCGACTTCCGTAAAGCGGCTGGTCTCGTGGTTGTGCAGCCACGACACGTATGTGTCCGTGACATGGGCCGGAAGCAATGGCGAAAGCCGCACCCGGTCCGCGCCCAGTTTCGGCAGGTCACGCATCCGGCAGCCCAAGCACGCTGGCAAGCGCATCGACAACCCGGTCGACATCGCTCTCGG
>JAJFFI010000440.1 GCA_021776755.1 Alphaproteobacteria bacterium
CAGAAATTGCTGGTGTCGAGGAGCTCGGCGCGACGTCCCGGGGCGAGCACATGGAGATCACGACCTATGTCGAGAAATCGCTCTCCTCAGAGCTCTCCGGCAATGTCATCGACCTTTGTCCGGTCGGCGCGCTGACCTCGAAGCCCTACGCCTTCACCGCGCGTTCGTGGGAGCTCAACAAGACGCCCTCAATCGACGTCTTCGACGCCGTCGGATCGAACATCCGGATTGATGCGCGCGGCTCTGAGGTCATGCGCGTGCTGCCGCGCACCAACGACGACATCAACGAGGAATGGATTTCCGACAAGACCCGCTTTGCCTGCGACGGCTTGAAATACCAGCGCCTCGACCGGCCCTATGTGCGCCGCGCCGGGCGGCTGCAGGAAGCGACCTGGGACGAGGCGTTCGCGGCCATCGCCGAGGTGCTCGTCAATGTCGAGAGCACCGAGATTGCGGCTATCGCGGGCGATCTCTGCGACGCCGAATCGATGTTTGCGCTCAAGGAACTGATGGGCTCGCTGGGGACGCCCAACATCGACTGCCGCCTGCACGGCGAGCGGATCGACGCCGGCGTGCGCGGCTCCTATCTCTTCAACACCACGATTGCCGGGATCGAGGAGGCGGACGCCTGCCTCATCATCGGCTCGAACCCCCGCTGGGAAGCGCCGCTGGTCAATGCGCGGCTCCGCAAGCGCTGGCTCGAGGGCGGCTTCAAGGCGGGCAATATCGGCCCCGCCGTCGATCTCACCTTCGGCATCGACCAGCTCGGCGCCGGCACCCAGACGCTGAAGGAGATCGCCGACGGCAGCCACGATTTCTGCGAGGTGCTGGACAAGGCCGAGCGGCCGATGCTCATTCTCGGAACCGGCGCGATCGACTGGAACGGCGGCGCCCAGGTGATGGGCTTCGCCCGCGCCATCGCCGAGACGTATGGTCTCGTGACCGATGGCTGGAACGGTTACAACTTGCTGCATCGCGCGGCCGGGCGCGTCGGCGGGCTCGACATGGGCTTCGTCCCGGCCAGCGGCGGCAGGAACGTGCTCGAAATTCTCGATGGTGCCGCCGCGGGCGACATCAAGTTCGTCTGGCTGCTCGGCGCCGACGAGCTCGACGGTACGCTGCTCCACAACGCGTTCGTGGTCTATCAGGGCCATCACGGCGACACCGGCGCGCACACCGCCGACGTCGTGCTGCCGGGGGCGGCCTACACCGAGAAGAACGCCACCTACGTCAACATGGAAGGCCGGGTCCAGCGGGGCCGGCTCGCGGTCTTCCCGCCAGGCGATGCGCGCGAGGACTGGACGATCCTCCGGGCGTTCTCCGAGAAGATCGGCAGGACGCTGCCCTACAACAGCCTCGAGCAGCTTCGTGCAAGGCTCGCCGAATTCCATCCGACCTTCGGCGTGCTCGACGACATCCAGCCCGCCGAGTGGAAGAAGTTCGGCAAGAGCGGCGAGGTCGAGGATGTTGCCTTCGTGCACCCGGTCGAGAACTTCTATATGACCGATCCGATTTCGCGCGCCTCGCGGACGATGGCGCAATGCACCGAAACCTATGTCGGGACGGCCCCCGGCATGACCGGCACCGACGGATAGGGACGGCGAGCTGCGATGCCCGATCTGATGACCTTCTGGACCGACTACGGCGAGCCCACCGCCTGGATCATTCTGCAGATCCTCGCGGTGATGGTGCCCCTGCTCGTCGCGGTCGCTTACCTCACGCTCGCCGAGCGCCGGGTCATCGGTCTGATGCAGCTCCGCCGCGGTCCCAACGTGGTGGGGCCCTTCGGCCTGCTGCAGCCCTGGGCGGATGCGGTCAAGCTGCTGTTCAAGGAAACCATCGTCCCGTCGGGCGCGAACCGGGTGGTGTTCCTCCTGGCCCCGATCGTGACCTTCGTGCTCGCGCTGATTGCCTGGGCGGTCATCCCCGTCGGCGAGGGTCTCGTGATCGCCGACATCAACGTCGGCATCATGTATCTCTTCGCGATCTCCTCGCTCGGCGTCTACGGGATCATCATGGCGGGCTGGGCGTCGAACTCGAAATACGCCTTCCTCGGCGCGCTCCGGTCGGCAGCGCAGATGGTGTCCTACGAGGTCGCGATCGGTTTCATCATCGTCACCGTGCTGCTGTCGGTGGGCTCGCTCAATCTGTCGGACATCGTGCGCGCGCAGTCGGGCGGGGTGTTTGGCTGGTTCTGGTTGCCGCACCTGCCGATGTTCGTGATCTTCTTTGCCTCGATCCTCGCCGAGACCAACCGCGCACCGTTCGATTTGCCGGAAGCCGAGGCCGAGCTGGTATCGGGCTACAACGTCGAATATTCGTCGATGCCGTTCGCGCTCTTCTTCCTCGGCGAATACGCCAACATGATCCTGATGAGCGCGCTTGCCGTGACCCTGTTCCTCGGGGGCTGGCTGCCGCCCGCGGACATCGCGATCTTCAATCTGGTGCCGGGGCCGGTCTGGTTCGTCCTCAAGGTCTGCTTCATGCTGTTCTGCTTCCTCTGGATCCGCGCGACCTTCCCGCGCTACCGGTACGATCAGCTGATGCGCCTGGGCTGGAAGGTGTTCCTGCCGCTGTCGCTGTTCTGGGTCATGGCGACCGCCGCGTTTCTCGTTTTCACCGGGACGGTGCCGAAATGAGCGCCACCCCGACCATTCTGAAAGAGGCCTGAGATGGCGACGCTTTCCGCAGGCGCGCGCACGCTGTTCCTTCTCGAACTCCTCAAGGGCATGTCGCTCACGCTGCGCTATTTCTTCCGCCGCAAGGTGACGATCAACTATCCGTACGAGAAGGGCCCGCTCAGCCCGCGGTTCAGAGGCGAACATGCGCTGCGCCGCTATCCGAACGGCGAGGAGCGCTGCATCGCGTGCAAGCTTTGCGAGGCGATCTGCCCGGCGCAGGCCATCACGATTGAGGCCGAGCCGCGCGCCGACGGCTCACGCCGGACAACACGTTACGATATCGACATGACGAAATGCATCTACTGCGGCTTCTGCCAGGAAGCCTGTCCGGTGGATGCGATCGTCGAGGGGCCGAATTTCGAGTTCGCAACCGAGACCCGGGCCGAGCTCATGTACAACAAGGACAAGCTGATCGAGAACGGCGACCGCTGGGAAAGCGAGATCGTCGCCAACATCGCGGCCGATGCGCCTTACAGGTAAGCATCGTGGAGTAGGGCCGGGCCGCGCACCGCGGACCGGATGAGGGATTAACGGGGAAGTTCATGATCATCCAGGCGATCACCTTCTATCTGTTCGCGTTCGTCGCGATCGGCGCGGCCGTGATGGTTATCTCGTCGCGCAATCCCGTGCATTCCGTGCTGTTCCTGATCCTCACGTTCTTCAATGCGGCAGGGCTCTTCGTGCTGTTGGGCGCCGAGTTCCTCGCGATGATCCTCGTCGTCGTCTATGTCGGCGCGGTCGCGGTGTTGTTCCTGTTCGTCGTCATGATGCTCGACATCAATTTCGTCGAGCTCCGCCAGGGCTTCCTGCAGTACCTGCCGGTGGGCGCGCTCATCGGCATTATCCTGCTGGCCGAGCTGATCCTCGTGACCGGCGGTTATCTGACCTCGCCGGGGTTCGCCGGGCCGCAATACACCGGACAGGGGACCATGCAGATCCCGCCGCCGGGGCAGGTCAGCAATGCCGAGGCGCTGGGGCAGGTGCTCTATACGAAATACATCTATCTTTTCCAGGCGGCCGGCATGGTGCTGCTGGTGGCGATGATCGGCGCCATCGTGCTGACGCTGCGGTCGCGTCCGGGTGTGCGCCGGCAGAACATCGCCGACCAGATCGCGCGCCGCCCCGAGGAAGCGATGGAAGTCCGCAAGATCCCGAGCGGAGGCGGCGCATGATGACCGTCGGCCTTTCCCATTACCTGACCGTGGCGGCGATCCTGTTCACGATCGGCATCTTCGGCATCTTCCTCAACCGGAAGAACGTGATCATCATCCTGATGTCGATCGAGCTCATGCTGCTCGCGGTCAACATCAATCTGGTCGCGTTCTCGGCCATGCTTCACAACGATCTCGTCGGGCAGATCTTCGCCATGTTCGTGCTTACCGTCGCCGCCGCCGAGGCGGCCATCGGGCTCGCGATCCTGGTCGTGTTCTTCCGCAACCGCGGCTCCATCGCGGTTGAAGATGTCAACATGATGAAAGGCTAGGGCGGGGCATGTTCACAGCGGCAATCTTCCTGCCCTTGCTTGGCGCGATCATCGCGGGTCTGTTGGGCCGCTGGATCGGGGCCAGGGGCGCGCAATGGGTGACCTGCATCCTGCTGGTCGTCTCGGCGCTGCTGTCGGTCTGGATATTTATCGACGTGGCTCTCGGCGGCAACACCCGCACGGTTGAGCTTTTCACCTGGATCGACTCGGGCGATCTCGAGGTTTCGTGGGCCCTCTATTTCGACACGCTGACCGCCGTCATGGTCTCGGTGGTCACCATCGTGTCCGCGGTCGTGCACATCTATTCCGTCGGATACATGCACGAGGACCCGCACAAGGCGCGGTTCTTCTCCTATCTCTCGCTTTTCACCTTTGCGATGCTGATGCTGGTGACCGCCGACAACCTGCTGCAGATGTTCTTCGGCTGGGAAGGCGTCGGCGTCTGCTCGTATCTGCTGATCGGCTTCTGGTATCACAAGCCCGAGGCGAACGCGGCGGCGATCAAGGCGTTTCTCGTCAACCGCATCGGCGACTTCGGCTTCGCGCTCGGCATCGTCGGCACCTTCCTGGTGTTCGACTCGATCCTCTACGAGACCATCTTCGCGGGCGTGCCGGGGAAAACGGGAGCGGCGTTCGAGTTCCTCGGGATGCAGGTCGACATCATGACCACGCTCGCGATCCTGCTGTTCATCGGCGCGATGGGGAAATCGGCCCAATTGGGGCTCCACACCTGGCTGCCCGATGCGATGGAGGGCCCGACCCCGGTCTCGGCCCTCATCCATGCCGCGACCATGGTGACGGCCGGTGTGTTCATGGTCTGCCGGCTTTCGCCGATGTTCGAGGCCGCGCCGATTGCGCTCAACATGGTGGCGATCGTCGGCGCCTCGACCGCGATCTTCGCCGCGACCGTCGCGCTCACCCAGAACGACATCAAGCGCGTGATCGCGTATTCGACCTGCTCGCAGCTCGGCTACATGTTCTTCGCCGCCGGCGTCGGCGCCTATCCGGTCGCGATCTTCCATCTGATGACCCACGCCTTCTTCAAGGCGCTGCTGTTCCTCGGCTCCGGCATGGTGATCCACGCGATGCACCACGAGCAGGACATGCGGAAGATGGGCGGCATCTGGAAGAAGATCCCGATCACCTATGTCTTCATGTGGGTTGGCAGCCTCGCGTTGGCGGGCGTCCCGATCTTCGCGGGCTACTATTCGAAGGACATGGTGCTCGAAAGTGCGTTCGGCGCGCACACGCCTGTCGGCATGTATGCGTTCTGGCTCGGCATCGGGGCAGCACTGCTGACCGCGTTCTATTCGTGGCGGCTGATCTACATGACCTTCCACGGCCAGTTCCGGGGCGACCCGCATACGATGGAGCATCTTGAGCACGCCTCCGCCATGGAGCGCGAGCCGGTCGCCATGTGGGCGCCGCTGCTGATCCTGTTTGCCGGCGCGATCCTCGCGGGCCTGCTCGCCTATCCGCTCTTCGTCGGCGACGGCATGATGGCGTTCTGGGGCAAGTCCTTCCCGCCGCGCATCGCCGAGGTGATCGAAGCGGCGCACCACACGCCGGCCTGGGTCAAGCTCTCGCCGCTCGTCGTGGGCGCGGTCGGAATCCTGCTGGCGACCCTGTTCTATCTCGTCGCGGCCAGGGCCGACATCCCCGGCAGGATCGCCCGCGCCGTGCCGTGGCTCTACAACTTCTCGCTCAACAAGTGGTATTTCGACGAGCTCTATGACGCGGTCTTCGTGCGCCCGGCCAAGCGGATCGGCTATTTCCTCTGGAAGAAGGGCGACAACGCCACCATCGACGGCTTCGGCCCCGATGGCGTCTCGGCCGCCGTCAAGCGCGCGGCGCGCAGGGTCGCCGGGCTCCAGACCGGCTACGTCTATCACTATGCCTTCGCGATCATGATCGGTGTCGCCGCCATTGTGTCCTGGTATATCTTCGAGCGGGCGGTCTAGATCATGTCGAGCTGGGACATCCTCACCCTGACCGCCGGGCTGCCGCTGCTTGGCGCGCTCTGCATTCTCTTCATCCGGGGGGACGAGAAGGTGGTCGCGCAGAACGCGCGCTCGGTCGCGATGTGGACGTCGCTGATCACCTTCGCCCTCAGCCTCGCGATCTGGTGGAACTTCGAGACCTCGACCCCGGGCTTCCAGTTCGTGCACACCTACGAATGGTTCCCCGCGCTCGGCATCCGCTTCAAGGTCGGCGTCGACGGCATCTCGATGCTGTTCGTGATCCTGACCACGCTGCTGACGCCGATCTGCATCCTGTCTGCCTGGGAGGCGGTGAAGACGCGGGTCCGCGAATACATGCTTGCCTTCCTGGTGCTCGAGACCCTGATGATCGGCACCTTCATCGCGCTCGATCTCTTCACCTTCTACATTTTCTTCGAAGGCGTCCTGATCCCGATGTTCATCATCATCGGCGTCTGGGGCGGGCCGCGGCGGGTGTATTCGGCCTTCAAGTTCTTCCTCTACACGCTCCTCGGCTCGGTGCTGATGCTGGTCGCGATGCTGGCGATGGCGGTCACCGCCAATACGACCGACATCCCCGGGCTTATGGCTTTTGGCTTCTCGCCCGAAATGCAGACCTGGCTCTGGCTCGCGTTCTTCGCCTCGTTCGCGGTCAAGGTGCCGATGTGGCCGGTGCACACCTGGCTGCCCGACGCCCATGTCGAGGCGCCGACGGCGGGGTCGGTGATCCTCGCGGGCGTGCTCCTGAAGTTCGGCGGCTACGGGTTTCTGCGCTTCTCCCTGCCGATGATGCCCATCGCGTCCGAGTATTTCGCACCACTCGTCTTCGGGCTTTCCTGCGTCGCCATCGTCTACACCTCGCTTGTGGCGCTGGCGCAGTCCGACATGAAAAAGCTGATTGCGTACTCGTCGGTCGCGCACATGGGCTTCGTCACCATCGGGATCTTCTCGGTGCTTGTGAGCGGCAGCGCGGATGCGCGGACCAACGTGCAGGGCATCGAGGGCGCAATCTTCCAGATGCTCTCCCACGGCGTCGACTCGGCAGCGCTCTTCCTCATTGTCGGCGTCGTCTACGACCGCGTCCATTCCCGCGAAATCGACAGCTACGGCGGCCTGGTGCAGCGAATGCCGATCTATGCCGGCGTCTTCATGCTGTTCATGCTGGCCTCGGTCGGCCTGCCCGGCACGTCGGGCTTCGTCGGCGAGTTCCTCGTGCTCGCGGGCGCGTTCCAGACCAACACCCTGGTCGCTTTTATCGCCGCGACGGGTCTCATCCTGGGGGCGGCCTACATGCTCTGGCTCTACCGCCGGGTCATCTTCGGCGAGCTTACCAAGAAATCGCTGATGACCATCCGCGACCTCAGCCCGCGCGAGATCGTGGTCTTCGCGCCGCTGATCATCATCGTCATCTGGATGGGCATCTATCCGTCATCCTTCCTCGACGTGATGCATGCGTCGGTCGAGAACCTCGTCAACAACTACCGGAGCGCGCTCTGCACGGCGAAAGTCATCGTCTGCCCGCAGAGCACTGCCTCCGTGCTGACCGAATAGGGCAGGGGACATGCCAGCAGAACTCGCCAAGCTGACCTTCGCGGCGCCGGAAATTTTCCTGGCCTGCGCGGCGATGGTGCTGCTCATGGTGGGCGTCTTCGCGGGCGCCAGGCACACCCGCGCGATCTCCTGGCTTGCCGTGCTGATCCTGGTCGCGGCCATGGCGCTGGTCGGTGCCGCGCACCCGGCCGACGGCCGCCAGACGATCCTCTTCAATCTCTTCGTCGCCGACGGCTTCGGCACCTTCATCAAGACGCTCGTGCTTGGGGCCTCCGCCGTCGCGATCATCATGTCGATGGGCTTCAACACCCGCGAGGGCATCGCCCGCTTCGAGTATCCGGTCCTCATCCTGCTGGCCACGCTCGGCATGCTGATGATGATTTCGGCGAACGACCTCATCGCGCTCTACAGGGGGCTCGAGCTGCAGTCGCTCGCGCTCTACGTGATCGCGGCGTTCAACCGCGACTCGATTCGCTCGACCGAGGCCGGGCTCAAGTATTTCGTCCTCGGCGCGCTGTCCTCGGGCATGCTGCTCTACGGCGCCTCGCTGATCTACGGCTTCACCGGCACGACGGGTTTCCCCGCGATTGCCGCCGCGCTCGCCGCGGGCACGCCCTCGATCGGCATCATCATTGGCCTCGTGTTCGTCCTCGTCGGCCTCGCCTTCAAGATTTCGGCCTTCCCCTTCCACATGTGGACACCGGATGTCTATGAAGGCGCGCCGACCCCGGTCACCGCCTTCTTCGCCGCCGCCCCGAAGCT
>JAJFFI010000045.1 GCA_021776755.1 Alphaproteobacteria bacterium
GTGATGAACGGCAGGTTCACTTCGGTCTGGGTCGAGGAGGAGAGCTCGATCTTGGCTTTCTCGGCGGCTTCCTTCAGGCGCTGGAGCGCCATCTTGTCCTCGCGGAGGTTGATGCCCTGCTCTTTTTTGAACTCGTCGGCCTGGTAATCCATGATCCGGGCGTCGAAATCCTCGCCGCCGAGGAAGGTATCACCGTTGGTCGACTTCACCTCGAAGACGCCGTCGCCGATCTCCAGCACGGACACGTCGAAGGTGCCGCCGCCGAGGTCATAGACCGCGATGACGCCGCCGTCGTTCTTCTTGTCGAGACCATAGGCGAGGGCCGCCGCCGTCGGCTCGTTGATGATGCGCAGCACCTCGAGCCCGGCGATCTTGCCGGCGTCCTTGGTGGCCTGGCGCTGGGAGTCGTTGAAATAGGCCGGAACCGTGATGACCGCCTTCTCGACGGTCTCGCCGAGGTAGGACTCGGCGGTCTCCTTCATCTTCTGCAGGATGAAGGCGGAGATCTGCGACGGGCTGTAGTCCTCGCCCTGGGCCTCGACCCATGCGTCGCCGTTCTTTGACTCGGTGATCTTGTACGGGACGAGATCCATGTCCTTCTTGGTGGTCGGATCCTCGAACCGGCGCCCGATCAGGCGCTTGATCGCAAACAGCGTGTTCTCCGGGTTGGTGACGGCCTGGCGCTTGGCGGCCTGGCCGACCAGACGCTCGTTGTCACTGGAGAACGCCACCATCGACGGGGTGGTGCGCCCGCCCTCGGAGTTCTCGATTACCTTGGCCTCCTTGCCCTCCATGACGGCAACGCAGGAGTTCGTGGTGCCAAGGTCGATACCAATTACCTTGCTCATGTGTCTTGTCCTTTCCAGCAGATCCGGGCGGCCCGCAGGCGGCACCGGCCGGAACCCCGTTTGAATTTTGAACCAAACCGTGGTTTTTGCCGTCTCGCCCGGATCAGACCGACAGGTCCGGCGGGGCACGACTTCCAAGGCTGCATATAGGAAGCGGGGCCAAGGGCTGCAAGGGCGGGATGTGACAGAAATGCGGCAATTGGCGCCGATGACGCGATTTGGCAGGACATGACGGCGAAGCTATTGGAAAAACGCGAAATACCGACCGGGATCGACGGGTTCCGGCTGTGGCCCGAATTGCTCGACGTGGCGGCGCAGCGGGCGATGCTGGCCGAAATCGCTTCTATGGCGGAAAAAGCGCCGTTCTACCGTCCCGTGATGCCGCGCACAGGGCGGCCTTTTTCCATAACCATGACGAACTGCGGCGACCTCGGCTGGGTGTCGGACAAGGAAGGTTATCGCTATCAGCCGGCGCACCCGGAGACCGGCACGCCCTGGCCCGCGATGCCGGCGGCCGTGCGGAGGGTGTGGGACGCTCTCGCGCCTGAAGCTCCATCTCCACAATGTTGTCTGGTGAACTGGTATCTGACCGAAAAGGCGCGGATGGGCCTGCATCAGGACCGGGACGAGGCGGATTTCACCGCGCCCGTCGTCTCGATCTCCCTCGGCGACCCGGCGCGCTTTCGCATCGGCGGGACCACGCGAAAGGGCAAGACGCACTCGGTCATGCTCAATTCGGGCGACGTGATGGTGCTGTCGGGCGAAAGCCGCCTCGCCTTCCACGGCATCGACCACGTGCGCTTCGGCGCGACGGGCCTGCTGGCGGAGATCGGTTTTCCCGGCGGCGGGCGTATCAACCTGACGATGCGGCGGGTGAGCTAGACGTCTTCGGCCAGCCGCACCCCGCCGAACTGCCAGCGCATGTGCGGGTAGAAGAAGTTGCGGTAGGTGGCGCGGACATGGGCGGGAGGCGTGACGGCGCAGGCGCCGCGGAGCACCATCTGGTTCGACATGAACTTGCCGTTGTATTCGCCGACCGCGCCGTCGGGGGCGCGGAAGCCGGGATAGGGGCCGTAGGCGGTGCCGGTGAACTCCCAGCAATCGCCGATCATCTGGGTGGGCGCACCGTTTGCCTTGCCGGCGGGTGCGGGGTGCAGGCGGCCTGCGGCGAGCAGATTGGCGCCCTCCTCGATATTGTCCCCGGTATCGGCCGCCATGCGGGTGGCGGCGTTTTCCCATTCGGCCTCGGTCGCCAGGCGCTTGCCGGTCCAGTCGGCATAGGCATCTGCCTCGTAAAACGAAAGATGCGTGACCGGGGCCGCGTCGTCGAGCGGACGGAGCCCGGCGAGGGTGAATTCATGGAACTCGCCCGAGCCCTCGGCGCCGTCCACTTCGCGCCAGTAGAGCGGCGCTGTCCAGCCGTGCTCCTGAACCGTGCCCCAGCCGTCGGCGAGCCAGTGGCTGGCGCGGCGATAACCGCCGTCCGCGATGAATTCGCGATATTCGCCGTTGGTGACGAGGCGCGAGGCGAGCCGGTAGGGCTCGAGCCAGGTCTTGTGGCGCGGGCCCTCGTTGTCATAGGCGAACACGCCCGCGGATCCGTCATGCCCGATCTCGATCAGGCCCTCACCGTAGTCGTGCCAGCCCAGCGGGCTGGCCGCCGCGCCGCTGCCGTTGGCCAGCGTTGCGTCATAGGCGGGATACAGCGGGTTGCAGGACAGCACGTGCTTGATGTCCATCAGCAGCAGTTCCTGGTGCTGCTGCTCATGGTGCAGGCCGAGCTCGATCAGCCCGCAGATCTCGCCCCACAGGTTTTCGCTCGCCCCCGCGATCAGGCCGGTCATCGCGGCGTCGACATGCGCGCGGTAGTCGAGGATATCGGCGACCGGCGGACGCGAAATCAGGCCCCGGTTCGGGCGCTCGTGGCGCGGGCCGATGGCTTCGTAGTAGGAGTTGAACAGGAAATTGTAATCGGGATGGAACTCGCGGTAACCGGTATCGAACGGCTTCAGAATGAAGGTCTCGAAGAACCAGGTGATATGCGCGAGGTGCCATTTGGCGGGCGACACATCGGGCATCGACTGCACCTGCATGTCCTCGGGCGACAGCGGTGCGGCGAGCGCTTCGGTCTGTCCGCGAATGTCGGCGTATCGCGCAGCCAGTGCCTCCCGCGAGCCGGACCAGCAATAGCTGGCGGCGGATTTGGCGGACTTCTGCGGCGGGGGAGCGTCGTCGGGCATTGCTTTGATCCTGATGAGGGCGCTTACCAGATGATGTCTACGTCATAGGCCGCAAACGCGCGATCACCCGTGATAACCGGTAGATCCTCGACCATCGCCTGGGCAATCAGCAACCGGTCGAATGGGTCGCGATGGTGGAGGGGGAGCGTATCCACCGCCAGGGCATGCGGCAAATCGACCGGCAGGACAGTGAAGCCATTTGTGACCACCGCACTGCCAATCGCATCTGCAAGGCCGCCGGTCCCGGCATCGCCGATGGTCATCTTTCCAACGCCAACCTTGATCGCAATCTCCCATGCCGAGATGGGGCTGAAAAAGACGGTCGTCAGTGCAGCCTCGATTGCGCCGTATGCTTTTCGCGGCAGTTGCGGGCTGTCTTCAATCCACAACAGGAAAGCCTGCGTATCGAGCAGGACCGCGCTCACTCGAAATATTTCTGGAGATCAGGCGGCAACGGGGCGTCGAAATCACCGGCAATCCGGAACTGGCCCTTGTGCGACCCGGCAACGCGCTTCTTCGTCTCCTGCGGCAGCGGGACGATCTTGGCAATCGGCTTGCCGGCCTTGGCGACCACGACCTCTTCGCCCGCTTGTACCTGCTCGAGCAGGCGGGAAAGATGGGTCTTGGCCTCATGGATGTTGACGGTCTTG
>JAJFFI010000441.1 GCA_021776755.1 Alphaproteobacteria bacterium
GCGCCGTCCGGTTTTGTCCATGACCAGGTATCTTCTCTATCGTGCCGGACCCGCGGGCCTCGGGCACACGCTGGTGTCGGTGCTCAACGCTGCGCGCTACGCGCAGCTGACAGGCCGCACGTTGGCGCTCGATCTGCGCAACCTGATCAACCTGCCGGACCCACCCGCCGACTCGTTCTTCCGGAACTTCACGATCGAGGGGTTCGAGACCGACTCCATTGTCACGGCTCCGGAGGCGCTCGCCGGTCTCTATCGGGACGACAACCGGCAGGTCGTGTCGCACTGGCAACGGATCGCCGATTGTGACGAATTCAACGCGCGTGTCGTTTTCGTCCCCTTGTCAGCCCTTCCGAAAATGCCGGCCGGTGCCGAAGGGTCCGCGGCAGGCAAAATGCGGATTGGCCTCGCCGATGAGCTGAAGGCAGCGGTCGAGGCGGAGCTTGCGCGCATCCCGGAAGACCAGCTGCTGATCGGGCTGCACTACCGGCACGGCAATGGCGAGTTCCTGCATCACCGGATGGACGCCCACAAGACCGCCGACTTCGAAGCGTGGACCGAGGCCGTGAAGGGGCGTTATGTGGCGGCTGTCGATGCGCTGCGGGACGGCCATCGGGACGCGCATGCAAGTGCGCCAGCAGCGGTTTACGTCGCCAGCGACAACACCGAAGTTGCGGAGTCGCTTGCCCGCCGCCTCACGGGTGCGATGATGGCCACGGCACCGCGCGCGGATATCGATCACAATCTGCTTGCCAGTGCACCGGATCTCCGCTGGCCGGAGCTCGTGTCGGCCGCCGCCGATCTCTGGGCGCTCAGCCGCGCGGACTGGATCATCAGCGGCCCCAGCCTGTTTCCGGATTTTGCCGCTTCGAATTGCGCGCGGCCAAAGCCGCCGGAACGGATCCTGATCGAGGGGGCCGACATTTCGGAGGTCTGTGACCTCAATCCGCTCAACACGGCCCTTGAGGCGTCAAGAATCCTGCAGGCACGCGTCCCCCGCAATCCGCACTTTGCCCGCATTTACGCCGAGCTCCTGGAGGCGGCGGGCCGGCATCGCGAGGCCGAGCGGCTGTGGGAACGCCACCGTCTCAGTCTGCGTGAGCTGACCAGCCCCCACTATCACATCGGTCTCGAAGACATGTTGCTGGAGATCGGCGACCTGGCGGGCGCCATCACGTCGGCGCGGCGTGCCGTCGAGGCCGACCCGGACGTGCCCTGGTTCCGCCACCGGCTCGCCCTGCTGCTCGATCGAGATGGCCAGCATACCGAGGCCCTGGTTCACCATACGGCGGCGTGCGCCGCCGAACCGGACCGGGCGGATTTCTGGATGGCGCTGGGGGACACCCATCGACGTGCCGGCCGGCTGCCTGCGGCTGCGGCGGCCTTCGAAAAAGCCTGGCGGGCCGAGCAGAGCCGGATCGCCGAGTTCGGGGAGGTGGCCCATGCGGACCGGGAGCCCGAGCCCGGGCTGGTGCTGCATCGCTGGGCCGCCACTCTGCTGGAGGACGGCCGGCGCGGCGCGGCCCTTGAGCCGCTGCAACTCATCTGTGCTCGTCCGGACGTGACGTACGGTCAATTGCGCGCACTTGCCACGACGGCCCTGCAAAGTGGGCGCCTGGTGCTGGCAGCAGTGTCCCGCTGGAGGAGCTGCCGGCTGGGGGCTGATCCCGACTAGCGCGCCGCCCTGGCCAACCGGTCGGTCATGGCGCGAAGGGCGGCGAGCCGTTCTGCGAGTGCCGGATCCTGCGACAGATCGCGCAGTTCGTGCCGGTCGCTCCGGAGATCGAACAGCATTTCAGTGCACCCATTGGAGTCCGGGAAGCGCATGTACTTCCAGCGCCCGGTCCGGACACCTTCGCTCTTTGCGATGCGGTCCATGTCGTAGGAATGTTCGTAATAGAACGCGCGGCGCCCTGCGCTGTTGGCGTCTTGCGTCAATTCAAGCAAAGAGCGGCCCTGGGTCGCTTGCGGCGGCGTGAGCCCCGCAGCTTCGAGAATCGTTGGTTGCAGGTCGATGTTCAGCACCATGTCGCCGCGGCGCGTGCCGGCCGCCCGCGCGTCGGGGAGCCGCAGGATCAGCGGTACCCGGATCGACTCTTCGAACATCCACCATTTGCCGGCCAGCCCGTGCTCGCCAAGAAACAGGCCATTGTCGGAGGTAAAGACCACGAGCGTGTTCGCGAGCTGCCCGGTTTCGGCGAGTGCGGACATCACCCAGCCGACGGCCCGGTCGAGCCCGGTGACGAGGCGGTAGTACTGAAGCACCGTGCGGCGCCATTGTTCCGGGGTGGCGAAGCGCTTCTGCCAGCGGTCGCGGCCGACCGAATCCTTCAGGAACGCAGGAAGCGCTTCGTAGGCAGCGACCGTCGCGCCCGGTGGCCGCGCCGGCGATGCATTGGCATAGAGCGGCGCAAGATCGCGGGGCGGCGGGTATTCGTCGTCGTCGTCGTCCTGCGCGTGGGGCGCCTTGAATGAAAGCGACAGGCAGAACGGCTTCTCCTCGCCCTTGTAACCGCGCAAGAGATCGACCGTCTGGCCCCCGAGGTAATCCGTAAGATGAATGTCGCCGTCCCGCGCCGCATCGAAATATGCGCCCTGTCCCGAGAACCCCAGCCAGTCGTCGAACCAGCCGCCGGGCGGAGCGCCCGCGAGCCCCCACTTGCCGACAAAACCGGTGCGGTACCCGGCGGCCCGGAGCAGGCCCGGATATCCTGTGCTCGCCGCGGGCGCGGGCAGGGGGGTCGCGAAATCAGGCACACCATGGCGGGCGGCGTACTGGCCGGTGAAGATACTGGCCCGGCTGGTCGGGCAGATCGATGTGGTGACGAAGGCGTTCTCGAACATCACGCCGTCGCGGGCGAAGGTGTCGAGGTGCGGCGTCCGGACGACCGGATTGCCCGCAGCGCCAAGTGCGTCCCAGCGCATGTCGTCGGCGACGATCACCAGGATATTCGGCCTGCCGCGCCGGTTTGCGGACCATCCGGCCGGCACGAATTCCCCGAGGGCGCCGAGGGCGGCGCCTGCGGTGAGACCGCGGATGAGGCTGCGGCGCCGGATCAAGACGTGGCGCCCGCCGCGGGACGGGCGGACCGCGCCCTCAATTGAGATTGTCCGGACCGGGCGCCGGCACCTTGACCGGGCGTTTGCGGAACAGCTGGACGATGACCATCGCCATGATGGTCTCACCGCGCTGGTTTACCATATCGTAATTGAAACGCACGATGCCGGCGCCCGGCTGCGATTTCGACTCGCGCCAGCCCAGAGAGCGTATCTTGCAATGCACCGTATCGCCGGTTCGCAGCGGCGCCTTCCAGCGCAAGTCCTCGATGCCGAGGCCCGCGAGCGAGCAGGCATCGAAGGCGCCGCTCGCGAGCCCCAGGGTCCAGGCCAGCGAGGCGACCTGGAAGCCGCTGGCGACCAGACCCTTGAAGACAGATGCGTCGGCGGCTTCCTTGTCGAGGTGAAAGTCCTGTGGGTCGTAAGCGGCGCCGAACACGATGATCTCGTCGTCGGTGATCGTGCGTTCCGGCGTGGTGAGTTCAAATCCCTCGACGAAATCCTCGACGTAGTATTCGGTCATCGCGGTCCCCGGAACTATTCGGCGGCAAGCGTCCGGGCGACCGGAGTCGTCCAGGCCGGGTCGGTGTGCTTGTTCCAGTAGAGTGCGGCCACTTTCTCGGTCACCGGACCCGGGACGGCCGCGCCGAAACGTTTCCCGCTGATCTCGCCAACCGGCATGATGCCGCCCGCGGTGGAGGTGACGAAAACCTCGTCCGAGGCCAGCAGCGCCTTCTCGGACAATTCACCCGCCTCGACCGGCACGGAGAGTTCTTCGAGGAGTTCCATCGCGGTCCGCCGGGTGATGCCTTCGAGCACGCCCGACGACGGCGTGAGCGCCTTCCCGCCCTTGATCGAGAACAGGTTGAACCCGGGCCCCTCGGTGACGTTGCCCGAACCGTCCGACAGCACGACGGTCTCGAACCCGTTGTCGTAGGCATCGAACATGCCGGCGACCAGATCGAGCCAGTGATAGTTCTTTACCGTGGGATCGACGGAGGCCGCGGGAATCCGGGGAACTTCCGAAATCCAGATCCGCATCCCGGCCTTGCGCTGCTCCTCGCTGGCGATCCAGCCGAAGGGAATCGCAAAGGCGATGAAGTTGTTCCGCGCGTCCCGCGGGTCGCGCGAGAAGGTCGGCGAATGACCGCGGGTCAGGATCATCTCGACGTAGGCGTCCTCAAGCCCGCTCCGGACGACACATTCGTTGAGAATTTCCTCAAGCCTTGCGCGGTTGAACGGCAAGGTCATGCGCAGCTTGTCGATGCTGGCGAGAAAGCGGTCGACGTGCCGGTCCAGCCGGAAGAAGCGGTCTTTCCAGACATGCACCACATCGTAGGTCGCATCCGAGCGGAGCAGGCCCCAGTCCAGAACCGAGATCTTTGCTTCCGACATCGGCACATACTCACCGCCGATAAAGGCAGCACCGGGTGGGAATTCTGACATAACGGTTTCCTCCTCTTCCCGTGGATGCCTCGGGAAAGATGCAGTCTACCTCTGCCGGCAGCCGAGACAAACCCGCCGCTTCATGCGAAATTGATCGTCAGGCTGAGACATGATTGCGGGCGCGGCGGCTAGCGGGTCCGGGGGAGGAAAAATGGCGAAACCATCCAGGACTCGACCGCGCGAATTGCCGGCGTTCACCAGGACCGAATTTGAAAACCGCGCCGAGCGCGCCCGGAAGATGATGACCGAGGCCAAACTCGACGCGGTGATGGTCTCGAGCGAGCCGAATGTCGAATATCTTTCGGGCTTCACGACGCAGTTCGCCTGGAACACGCCGACGCGTCCCTGGTATTTCGTGCTGCCCCGGACCGGCAAGCCAGTCGGCGTGATCCCCGAGATCGGGGCCGAGAACTGGCTCGGCACGTCCTGGGTGCCGGATATAAGGACCTGGGCCTCGCCGCGCCCGGACAACGAGGGCCTCGACTTGCTGGCGGATGCGATCCAAAGCGTGCGCCGCCGCTACGGGCGCATCGGGGTCGAGCTCGGGGCCGAGTCGCGCCTCGGGATGCCGGTGGGCGACCTCCGGCGGCTCGAACGCATGGTGCGCCCGGTGAAGTTCGCCGACGCCGTGCCGATGCTGCGCGAGTTGCGGATGATCAAGTCGAAGGCCGAGATCACCCGCATCCGGCATGTCTGCGAGATCGTGTCCGATGCGTTCGATGCCATGCCGAAGATCTTCCGCACCGGCGATACCGAGCGCGACCTGACCCGCAAGTTCCAGGCGGCCCTGCTGGAGCGCGGCGCCGACAAGACACCGTTCACCGCGATCGGTTCCGGACGCGGCGGGTACGAGAGCATCATCATGGGCCCCACCCGGCGGAAGATCGGCAAGGGCGATATCTTCATGATCGACACCGGCACGCGCTATGGCGGCTATTTCAGCGACTTCGACCGAAACTATTCGGTCGGCCCCGCGTCCGACACGGTACGCCGGGTGCACGACGCCCTGTGGCGCGCCACCGAGGCCGGCATTGATGCAGCCCGCCCGGGCAACACCGCCGAGGACATTTTCACCGCCCAGGCCAGGGTGCTGGACGACGCGGGCATCGCCTACGGCAAGGTCGGGCGCATGGGGCACGGGCTCGGCAAGGTGCTGACCGAGCCGCCGTCGAATATGGCCGGCGACCGTACGCCGCTCCGCCCCGGCATGGTGATGACCATCGAGCCGTCGGCAAGCTATGGCCGCGGCAAGACGCAGGTGCATGAAGAGAACGTGCTCGTGACCAAGGACAAGCCAGTCATGCTGTCGCGCCGGGGACCCCGGGAAATTCCGGAGCTGAAGGTCTAGGCGTGGCAGTCGATCTTGCGGCGAAAGTGCAGGGGGAAGGACCGCCGCTGGTGGTGCTCCACGGGCTGTTCGGGCTCGCCCGCAACTGGGCGACGCTCGCCAAACGTTTCGGCGAAAACCGCACGGTCCATGCCCTCGACCTCCGCAACCACGGCGGCTCACCCTGGTCCGACACCATGACCTACGAAGCGATGGCCGAAGACGTCGGGGCGTATATCGAAGCAAACGACCTCGGCGAACCGGCAGTGGTCGGACACAGCATGGGCGGAAAGGCCGCCATGTTGCTGGCGCTGGAAACGCCTTCGCATGTCGGCCCGCTGGTGGTCGCTGACATTGCGCCTGTCACCTACGATCACGATTTCATGGAATATGTCGAGGCGATGCGAAGTGTCGACCTTGAAGCCCTTGAAAGCCGCTCGGCCGCCGATGCGGCGCTGAAAGCGGCGATCCCCGATCCCGGCGTCCGCAGTTTCCTGCTGCTCAATCTCGGTCGCGGCGATAGCGGTTTCGAATGGCAGGTCAACATCGACGCGATTGCCGATGCGATGGAGGAGATCACGGGCTTTCCGGATACCAACGGTGCGGCGTTCGAGGGTCCCACTCTGTTCATCGCCGGCGGAGCTTCGAACTACATCGAAGCGGCGCACAAGCCGGAGATCGCGCGACGCTTTCCCGCCGCCGAGCATGAAGTCATCGAAGGCGCGGGTCACTGGCTGCACGCCGAAGCGCAGGATGCGTTCTACACGAACGTGATCCGTTTTCTCGACGCGGCATAGGCCGGACATGGGCGCAGGCATGGCGCGCGAACTCCGGCAGGTTTGGCCCGTCGCGCTCGCGGTGCTGTTCGCGATCGCGCTCAGTGCGGCGACGCCGGTCTTTGTC
>JAJFFI010000442.1 GCA_021776755.1 Alphaproteobacteria bacterium
CGGTAATGTTCTTGTAGCCGATGACCGCGAGCGCTTCACCGAGCAGCCCCGTCCCGGCCCCGGCATCGAGGATCGGCGCCGCGTCCGCCGGCACATACCGGGCAAATAGGCTGGCGACGATCCCTGGCATCCGGTAGCCGAGCGCCCGGAGATCGTTGGTATAGTTCCGGGCCCACTCGTCGTAGACATCCGTGCGCTCGGATTCGCTGGTGGACTTGTAGATCCGCTCAACCTTGTCAGCCGCTGATTTGCTCATCCTCGCCTCCTACATCCGCGGACGTTCACTTGCCGGATCATACACCGGATCGGCAAGAACGCGGGCAGGATGGCGCTCACCGAGGATCATCAGCTCGAGCTCAGCGCCGGGCTCGGCCGCCGCGGGTTTGACATAGGCAAACGCGAGGCTCTGCTTCACGGCATGGCCGTAGCCCGCCGAGCTGACATGGCCCACGGGCTCGCCGTTGTGAAAAACCGTTTCGCTGCCGATGCAGTCAACGCCGTTCGCATCGACCGCGAGATAGGCGCATTTCCAGGGCAGATCGCCCGCGAGGCTCGCCTCGGTCTCAGCCTTGCCGATGAAATCGTCCTTGTCGAGCTTGGCGAACCGCATCACATCCGCCTCAGGCAGGGTTACCTCGGGCGTCAGCTCGTGGGCGCCCTTGAAGCCTTTTTCCATGCGCATCGCGTTCAGCGCGGCCGACCCGAAATTGACGATCCCGAAGTCCTGCCCCGCCTGCCAGATCGCGTCGTAAACTTTCTCCATGTCGGCCATCGGCACATGCAGTTCCCAGCCGAGCTCGCCCACATACGAAACTCGCAGCGCCCGCACGACTGTGCCGGCAACCGGGATTTCCTGCACGGTCAGCCATTTGAAGGCATCGTTCTCGAGCGAACGCTGGGTCAGTTGCCGCAGCACGTTGCGCGACTCCGGCCCCGACAGCACGAGACAGCCATAGTCATCGGAGACCGGCGAGACGATCGCATTCTCATCGTCGCGCTTGTGCTGCACCAGCCAGTCGCGGACGCGGATATCCATGAACGCCGCATAGGCCAGATAGAAGCGCTCGCCATCGAGCCGCGCGATGGTGACCTCGGCCTCGATCGTCCCCCGCTCGTTCAGGATGTGCGACAGCACGATCCCGCCGTCCTTGCGCGGCACCCGGTTGGCGACCATGCGGTCGAGGAAGGCTGCTGCGTCCGGGCCGGTCACATCCATCTTGCCGAAGGCGGTGAGATCCATGACTCCGACCCGGTTCCGCACCCCGTCGGTCTCATGCGCCACGGCGTCGAACCAGGTCGAGCGGCGGAAACTCATCGCCTCTTCCCGGGCCACGCCCTCGCGGGCGAACCAGCGCGGCCGTTCGAGGCCATAGATTTCCTCGAACACCGCGCCCGCGTCCTTCAGCCGGTCATAGAGCGGGCTCGTCCGGTTGGGGCGCGCTGCCATGCGGTTGCGGTTGGGGAACGGCACCTCGTGGCGCATCAGATAGGCCTCGTGGACCTTAGGCACGAGGTAGTCGCCCCCGGCCCAGCCGCCATAACGCCGCGGATCGAGGCTGCGGAGGCTGATGTCGGCCGCCCCATGCACCATCCACTGGGCGAGATATTTGCCCGCCCCCGGCCCCCAGGCGATGCCCACCTGCGCCCCGCAGGCGCACCAGAAATTCTCCAGTCCGGCCGCCGGACCCAGCAGCATGTTGCCGTCGGGCGTCTCAGGGATGGCGCCGTTCACGACCCGCCGGATGCCAATATCGGCAATTGCCGGCATGCGGTCGAAGGCGGCCTCGAGCCACGGCCCCGGGCGCTCGAAATCGGCCTCGAACAGTTCGTGCTCGGCCTCCCACGGCGCGCCCTCGTGCCAGACCGACGCCGGCTCGACCTTTTCATAGACCCCGATCAGGATCGACTGCTGTTCCTGGCGCACATAGCCCGAGACCACGCTGTCGTCGCGGATGACCGGCAGCTCGGCCTCGCGCCCGGCAAGCTCCGGCATCGGTTCGGTCACGAGATACTGGTGCAGCACGTTGACGATGGGCAGATCGAGGCCGACCATCTGCCCGAGCTGGCGCGCGTAATAGCCGCCCGCATTGACGACATGCTCGGCGAGCCAGTCGCCCTGGTCCGTCACCACCCGCCATTCGCCAGATCGCTCACGCCTGATGTCGGTGACCAGCGTCTGGCGAATGATCTTCGCGCCGCGCATCCGCGCGCCCTTGGCGAGCGCAAAGCACCCACCTGCCGGATCGAGGTGCCCGTCGGCCGGCGTGTGCAGCGCCGCCTTCACGCCGTCGAGCTTGTAGAACGGCTGCAGCTTTGCGATCTCGTCCGGCCCGATGATCTCCATCGGATGCCCGAGCCCGCGCCCGATGCTCAGGATGTGCCGGTTCCAGTCCATCTCGCCGTCGTCATAGGCGAGCCGCAGGCTGCCGCAGGCGTGGAAGGTCACCGATTGCCCGGTCTCTTCTTCCAGCTGCTGATAGAGCTCGACCCCGTACCCGCCGATCTTGGCCAGCGTGTAGTTCGAGATCGCGTGGGTAATCTGCCCGGCTGCGTGCCAGGTGGCGCCCGAGGTCAGTTCGGCCTTCTCGAACAGCGCGCAATCCGTCCAGCCCTCGCGGGCGAGATGATAGAGGACACTCGCCCCCATGATCCCGCCGCCGATGACCGCTACGCGTGTATGCTGGGTCAACCGATCGCTCCCGCGCTTTCCAAACCACAATGTATTTTTCTGATGCGCAGATCATCAAACATTTGTACAATAGTCAATCATGAATAGAACAGCTGTACCATTTTCGGAACCTGCAAGCGGCGCCGCCGGCGCGGTCCTCGACCGGCTTCTCGGCAAGATCGGCGAGATGAGCCCGCAAGTCCGGAAGGCCGCCCAGTTCGTGCTCGACAATCCGAACGAGGTCGGCGTGAGCTCGATCCGCGAGATTGCAGGTGCGGCCGGCGTGAAGCCGAACAGTCTGGTGCGCATGGCGCGCGCGGTGGGTTTCTCCGGCTTCGAGGATTTCCGCGAACCGTTCCGCGCGGTGATGCGCGCCGGCGGCGAGAGCTTCCCGGACCGCGCCCGCTGGCTGCAGGCGCTGGCCCGCGGCGGTCGGCTCGGCAAGCTCTATTCCGGCATGGCGGCGGCCAGCATCGACAATCTGGAACGCGTTTTCGCCGCCACCGACGCCGATGCCGTGAAGGCCGCGGCAGACGCCATCGTTGCCGCCCGCACCACCTATGTGCTGGGCGTGGGTGCGGCCTATTCGCTCGCGCACAATTTCGCCTATCTCGCCAACATGGCGCTCGGCACGGCGACGGCGCTCCCCCGCGACGGCAGCCTGCCGGTCGACGACATGGCCCGGGCGGGACCTGAAGACGTGCTGATCGCCATGACCTTCGCGCCCTATCGCCGCGAGGTGGTGCAGTCGGTGCATCACGCGCGGGCCCAGGGCATGACGGTGATTGCGCTGTCGGACTCGCGCAGCTCCCCCATCGCGCGCGCCGCCGATCATGTCTTTGTGGTGCCGATCGAGACGCCACAGTTCTTCATGTCGACGGTCGCTGCCGCCGCAATCCTGGAAACGCTGATGGCTTTCGTCGTGGCCGACGCGCCTGCCGGCGTCATCGCCGACATCGAACGCTTCCACGATCAACGCACCGCACTCGGTGCCTACTGGGAGGAAGGGTAAGCTGATGGCGCCCGACGGAACCCCCACCGAGCCGGTGCTCGCACTCGACGCCCGCTATTACACCGACCCTGCGCTCTATGCCCTCGAACTCGACCGCATCTTCTGCCGTACCTGGCAGTATGCGTGCCACACGAGCGAGCTGCAGGCGGCCGGCGATTTCGCCACCTTCAGCATCGGCGACCAGGGCCTCTTCGCGATCCGCGACAAGGACGGCACGGTCCGCGCCTTTTACAACGTCTGCCAGCACCGCGCGCACGAACTCCTCGGCGGCGCCGGCAACGCCCGGCGCATCGTCTGCCCGTATCATTCCTGGACCTACACGCTGGACGGCAAACTCTCGGGCGCGCCGAACAGCCAGAACGTTCCCGGCTTCGACAAGTCCGGCATCTGCCTCACCGAGGTGCGGCTCGAAACCTTCTGCGGCTTCGTTTTCGTCAATCTTGATGACAACGCCGCCCCGATGGCCGACTGGTATCCCGAAGCCGAATCCGGACTTCGCGGCCTCCTCCCCCATATCGACGACGTGGTCCTGGTCCAGACCGAGGAAGCCGAAGAGGACTGCAACTGGAAGGTCACGGTCGAGAACTACAACGAGTGCTATCATTGCCGGAACGCGCACCCGACCTTCGCCACCGGCGTCGTCGATCCCGACAGCTACAACGTCTTGCCCGAGGGCTATTCGCTGCACCACACAACGCGTTCGGCCGATCTCTCGAAGATGACGTACGCGATCGATCTCGAAAGCAACCCGCGCGCCGGCGACTATGGCTCGTGGTTTCTCTGGCCCGCGCTCTCGTTCCAGGTCTATCCGGGC
>JAJFFI010000443.1 GCA_021776755.1 Alphaproteobacteria bacterium
AGCTGATGATCTCGACCGGCGCGCCGGTCGCGGCTTCAAGCGCGGCGCATTCGGTGCCGGCAGCCGCATCCAGCGCATCCGGATCGTCGGGATAGAGTGCGGCATCGAGGTGCAGCCCGAGGGTGTGGCCGTGGCCCCGCAAGACATCGAGACTTGCCCGGGAGGCGGCGGCGAAGGGGTTGTACATCTCGGTCCGCAGCAGCACGAAATACTGTGCGGCGACGCCAAGATCGGCCTCGATAGCGGCAATCGGTTCGGCGGCCTGCAGCGACATGTCGAGGTCGTGGCGGAGGATCAGGTGCTTCGCCGCGGGGTCGGCTTCGGCATAGCCACGGGCTGTGTAGCCCCGCCCGAGCAGGTCTTCGAGCAGGGCGCGATAGCCGGCGCGGGTGAAATCAGCCGGCATGGCTGCGCCTCTGGTTGCCGATTGCACGGCCGCCGAAGTCGAGACCCCAGGTGGCGAGATAGGCCTCCGTTTGCCAGGCAATGCCGTGGCGCGCACCGCGCCGGTCTGCCGCGACCTGCCGGTACGGGACAATGGCCGAGTGCGAGCCGCCTTCCATCCAGTAACGAAACAGGCGGCGTTCGTTGCGGTGCCAGGCCTCGCGGCCGAGCGGCGCATGAAGCGCCTTGCCGGCCCAGCGGAGCGGGCGGATCCAGGCCGGCCGGATGGTCTTGGCGTTGACCGGCACATCCTGCCAGACGCCGCCCCAGTCGGCGGTCTCCAGCATGCCGGCATAGAGCTTCTGGCCCACCTTGCCCGCGAGCGGGATGGCTTCGAAGAAATCGAGATAGGCCTTGTCCCAAAGCGGCATTCGCCAGTCATGGCCGAGATATTCGTAGATCCGCTGGCCGGTAATGACGTACTTGCACTGGCGGTCCTGGAACTCTGCATATTCGTAAAGGCCGTAGTCGTCTTCCGGGTCGGCCGGGGCGGCGCCGGCACGCGCGAGCGAAGCCGTCAACTGCGCCGCGATCGACCCCTTTGCTTCCGGCGAACGGAGGGCCTGCCAGAGGGCGAAGTGCTTGTCGTAGATAGCAGCGACGATCATCTCGAGGCGAGCCTGCTCATCGAGTCCGGAGGGCGGCGTTCGCATTGAGGGCACGATATGGAGGCCGGAGATATAGTCCCCGCTGTTGCCGTTGCAGAGCACGGCGTCTTCCGGGATATAGCCGTCGGCCTTCAGCACCTGTATCTGCGGCAGGTCCTGGACGAAGGGCACGGACTGCAGGCTGTCGGCGAACCGGTTGTAGGCGCGCCAGTCCGCGCTTGCGTAGTGCTGGCGCATGAAGCCCGGATCGACCGGCACGAAGCGCCAGTCGTAGCCGAGCCGCGCGGCAATCGCCTTGCTGGTCAGCGCTTCATGGTTGCCAGGCCTGCCATAGGCGAAGGTGCGGACGTTGTCGTAGCCGAGGTGCCGGGCCGCACTGACGATGAGCCGCGAGTCGCGCCCGGCCGACAGCGGCACCACGAGCATGCGGCCGTCGAGGCCGCGCATCATGTCGTCGATGATCGCCAGCGTGAGTTCGGCGAGTTGCGGTTCGGCCCGGGCCACATCGTAGGCAGGCTTGTCGGCGCGCCAGGGCCGGTAGGTGTAGTAGCGGTGCCGCGCGCCGGACGTTCCGTCGGTGAACAGCACGAACTCACCGGGACCGAGTTGATTGACCGCCGGGAAGAGCGTCGCCACGTCAACCGTGTATCCCGCCATGCCGAGCGCCAGGCCGGCGTCCGGGTCGGCGTCCTCCGGACCAAGGCCCAGGCGATCTGCCAGACGTGCTGCCTGATCGTCGATCACCGGGCCGTCTGGCATGTCGGCCCAGGCAACGGGGATGCTGCGCACCCAGTCGACGGCGGCGAACGCCCAGCCGGGGCCGGTCGCGGCGATGGCGAAGAAACCGTCGAGGCCGCCGAGGAGCGCCTCGATGCCGCCTGCTGACGGGAGCGAAGGCAGCGCGGCGATGGCCTTTGCGGCGGATGCGACCTTGCCGTGACC
The DNA here is from genome assembly GCA_021776755.1 of Alphaproteobacteria bacterium. GTDB lineage: Bacteria > Pseudomonadota > Alphaproteobacteria > JAJFFI01 > JAJFFI01 > JAJFFI01. The sequence continues at coordinate 1,995 of JAJFFI010000443.1, forward strand.
CTTGATCCAGACCGTCACCGGGCCGTGGGACTCGCGCCGCCAGCCGAACTCTTCCCGGATGGCGATTTTCACTGGCGCGGTCGCCGGTTTTTCGGCTGCGAGCGTCACCGGGTCACACGTCTCACAAGCGCGAAAGCCTCGGCCGCCGCGGCACCGCACTGCATGCCGCGGGTGCGGGCAAGCGCGTGGATGCCCTCGACCGAGCGCGGGTGCGGCCAGTCCCGGAGCTCGCCTTCATAGGCGGCGAGGGCGTCGGCCTTGCGGTCGATGGTCGCGGCGACATCGACAAAGACTGTCGGCTCGAACGGCGCCAGCGGCGGGGCGGCCCATTCGGTCGACGAATTCACCTCGCACGCGACGATATCGCGGCTGCCGGTGCCGGGGAGCGGGCGGAACGCCGTCAGTACCCCCTGATGGGTGAGCCGATGGTCGATGTTCAGATCGCCGCCGTGGTGGGTGAAGATCGTTTCAGGTCCGTCACCATCGAAGGTTTCGGCGAACGCCTCGACCCGCCGGATGATGTCGTGCAGGGCGACGGTGTCCATGCGGTTGTCGGGGAAATCCGCGAACTCGATGCTGGCCGCGCCGAGGATTTCGGCGGCGGCCCGCCCCTGTTTGCGCAGGGCTTCGATGGCCGCGGGGTCGGTCTGGCCGCGAGATTCGAGACCGGTCGCCAGAATGAGGATGCGGACCTCCGCACCCTCGCCGGCCAGACGCGCGAGGGTCGCGCCGGCACCGAGGACCTCATCGTCAGGATGGGCGAATATCGCGGCAATCTGGCGGGTCATTCGGCGGCGTCCTTCGGCTTGATGATCGGACCGGTATTCTGGCGTACCTGAAACACGGGCTCGACCGGCGCGCCCCTGAGCCGGGCGGCGGGATCGTTGCTGCGGAGCGCCGCGGCGACGCGGGCCATGGCGCGGTCGAAGGCGGCCAGCGTCTCGCCGATGACCTGCGGATCGTCATGGGCGAGGCTCAGATTGAATGTCGCCATGAACAGCAGACCTTCGGCCACCAGTTCCTGGCGCAACAGACTGGTGGTGACGGTGCGGTCGGCCCGGCCCTCGCCGGTCGGCAGCACAGCGGGCAACCAGTCGGGGCCCTTGGTGAGATACTCGGCGTCGATCTCATGCGCCTTCAGGATTTTGGCGGCACCGTCGCGCAGCTTGACGCCGGTCGCGGCGATGCGCGCGGGGCCGCTATCGCGTTCGAGTTTGTCCAAGGTCGCGATCGAGGCAGCCAATGACAATGCCTCGCCGCCGAACGTGCCCGAGAAGAATATCTTGTCCATGAATGCCATGATGTCGCGCCGGCCGACGATAGCCGAGATCGGCATGCCGTTGCCCATCGCCTTGCCGAAGGCGGCGAGATCGGGTGTCACGCCATAGGCTTCCTGCGCGCCGCCCATGCCAATCCGGAAGCCGGTGACGATCTCGTCGAACACCAGAACCACGCCATGTTCGTCGCAAAGCGCGCGAATAGCCTCAAGGAACCCCGGCGCAGGGGCGTCGAGCCCGGCGGGCTCCATGATGACGGCGGCGTACTCGCCGGGGGCTGCCTTCAGGAGTGACGCGAGCGAGTCCGCGTCATTGAACGTGAAGGCCGATGAGAGGTCGCGCACCGCCTGGGGCACGCCGAGGTGCCGGGCGGTGGTGCCGATATACCAGTCATGCCAGCCGTGATAGCCCGCAAGTGCGATGCGGTCGCGGCCGGTGTAGGCGCGGGCGAGACGGACCGCGGCCGACGTTGCGTCCGACCCGTTTTTGCCGAAGCGCACCATCTCGGCGCAGGGGATCAATCTGACCAGACGTTCGGCCAGCTCGGCTTCAAGTTCGGTCGCCAGCGAGAACGAGATGCCCTTGTCGAGCTGTGCCCGGATCGCGGCGTCCACGTCAGGGTCGCGGTACCCGAGCACGACCGGCAACAGGCCCAGCACGTAATCGATGTATTCGTTGCCGTCGACATCCGTCACCCGGCACCCGTCGCCGCGATCGAGGAACAGCGGCGAGGCCCCGCCGACATATTGCATCGCCGACTTCGAAAACGTCTGCGAGGCCAGCGGCACGGTCTCGAGCGCGCGTACGTAAAGCGCCTGGCTCTTGTCGAAAATGCGGTCAGCCATTGGCGGGCCTCGCGGCCGGTTGCTCGCGGGTCAGGATCAGGTGATCCGGCATGACCCGCGCCAATCCGAACCCTGCGCGCGCGAACAGGCGGCGTGACGGCATGTTCCCCGGCCGCACGCGGGCGATCATCGGAACCTCAGGCCAGAGGCCCGCGCATTCGCTGGCTGCAACTTCGATCATCTGGCATGCAACCCCTGCACCCCGCGCTTCCTGCGCGAGAAAAACGTCGACTTCGAGCCCGGATTGGCGCTTTTCGACGCGGACCTGGCCAACCGGTTTCTCGGCGACCTCGGCAATCCAGATGGCCGTGTCCGGATCGTTAAGCTGCTTCCTGAGCCAGCCAACGTGTGTGTCCCAGTCAATTTCTGTTTCGGTATGTAACTTGCCATTCAGGCTGTCGGGATGATTTACCCAGTCAAAAAGCAGCCGGTCATCGTCCTGGCTCGCCTTGCGCAAAACCGGCCGGTCGAGCGCTTTGTCCGGAGTGTCGCCCAGCAACTCCGGCACCCGTGTTGCGAGCGCGACCGCGTCGAGCCACCCGAAGCCATCCGGCAACTGCCGCACATACGCCCGAACCCGCCGCAGGTCCTCGGGATAGTCGACCGTCCACCGAAGATGACTGAAATCTGCGGGACCCTTCATCTGACCCACACTGAAGTCTCCGGTGGGAACGTCCTCATAGAAACCCGTTCGCATGTAGGGCGTCACATGCTCGCGCTGAAAGGGTAGATCGGCCTCCCGGTCGGTGATTTCCAACGTGTCCCGCGTGAAAATTTCGATATCGAGCCCATCGGGATAGGTGCGGTCCAGCGAATTGGTGAAAAAATCGAAATCGCCATTCTGAAACCCGGAGACAGCCTGATCGATCAGTGCCGGGTCCATCATCGGGCAGTCCGCGGTAAGCCGGATGATGGCGCTGGCATCGAACTCGCGCGCTGCGCCGGCATACCGTCCGAGCACGTCCATTTCGTCCCCCCGAAACACCGGTACCTGCATGTCCTTGCATAGCGCCGCAACCGGATCGTCCTCGGCATTTGTCGTGGTCGCGATGACGATGCCAGAGATGTCGGCGGCACGGGACACACGATCCAGCATGAACGCAAGCGCGGGCTTGCCATTCAGGTCGGCAAGCACCTTGCCCGGCAGACGGGTGGACGTCATCCGCGCCTGAATGATGATGGTGGGTATTGCATTCGGGGCCACAGCGGCTGTCCTACGCCGGCCCTGCGCCGGTCTCTGACGGGTGCGGCACCGGATCGCCCACCGAGAGGGCTTTGTACGGTACGACACTCCGCGGCGCTATCGGAGGAAGTTCGGGGAGGGGCTCTCCCTTGGCCAGCGAGACGAGGTCGTCCAGAATCGGCACACCTCCTGCGATTGCCGAAGGCATGCTGCCGCTCGGACGTGGGTTCAGTTCGATGATTGCGGGCTCCCCTTGGCGATCCGTCATGACGTCGAAATCGTAAAGCCAGGTCAGTCCGACGGCTTCCGCGGTCCGTCTTCCAAGCTCGATCAGCCGCGGGTCCATCACAATGTCATTGCCCTCGAAGGGCACACCACCGGGATTGTGCCGGCGGCGCGGAACGATACGGAGCGCCGTGCCCGCTGACGCGAGAACGTCGATGTCGTAGGCCGGAGTGAGCAGTCGCTCCATGACGATGACGGGGGCCAGTTCCGCGGCGCGCTCCAGATAAGCGCCCATGAAGGTTTCCAGATCGAGATGTATTTCGCGGCCGTGATTAACGGGCAGGGCGCCGCGAACGTCATTTCGAATGACGAAAATATCCCGCCCGCCCCTGGAATTCGCCGGCTTGAGGGCGGCCTCGCCGGTTTCGCGTACGATCTCTCTGATAGCGGCCTCGACCTCGGGTCCTGAGTTCGCCATCGCCCAACGTGCGACCGGAAGGCCGAGTTCCGACAGCAGCGCATAGGATTTTGCCTTGTCCGACATGACCCGGAGCATCTCGGCCGGTGCGCAGGCAAGAACGGCACCTTCTGCCTCGACAATGTCCTTTGCCTCCGACAGGGCCAGCGCCTCTTCATCCGACCAGGGCAGGACAAGGTCGACTTTGTGCGTGCGCACGATGTCGGCAATTGCCGTAACGTATTCCGGCGCATCGCCAGCCGGCACCTTTAGAAACGCGTCGGCGAAATGCCCTGAAGCCCCCGATGGCGCCATGTCCGTGGCCACGACGGAAATCCGATGACGCTCGCTCCCCTTCAGGTAGCGTATCGCTTGCGGCACGAGCGGGCCGCTGGCAGAGGTGAGGAGAACCGTATAGGCCATCAGTTCGCCTGGAGGTTCGTTTCGGTGATGGGGGCGTGCCTCGCCATGGGATGGATTACCTTTCGCCCGAGCACGCTCCAGTAAGCATCCGGTGCCATCCCGTCTGTGCCTTCCGGGAACCGGAGCAGCACGATATCCTCGGCTGTCAGGGCCTCGCCGACACCCAGATCCCGGCGTGCCGCAAGCCGCCGATGCAGGCGAGCCGCGGCCTCGCGCTCGGCTGCGTGCGGCCGTTTCTCGGGCGATCCCATCATGCATTCCGCCCGGCGGACGCCATCGACCATACGTCTGAAGT
>JAJFFI010000444.1 GCA_021776755.1 Alphaproteobacteria bacterium
AGCGCCGGCGGCTGCTTGGTGAATAAGACGGTGGGGGAGCAGAAGTCGCAAGGGCTTCGCGCACGAGTGCCCTTGGCCGATACAATCCTGCCCACCGCCTAACCGCGTCAGGTTGTAACGCATCGTTCGGCAAATAAAGCCTGATCGCGGCCACCGCGGCAAGATCGGTGTGGTGTTCGGTCGCCCCCGCGGTGCGCGCGGCGGTGTCGCTCGGCGGGCAAGTCGATGGCGCGCCCCGTAGACTTGCCCGCCCCGTGAACTTTCCAAATGTCCCCGGCGGCCGCGCGTTCAGGCGCCGCGCGCTCAGCTCTCCCGGAACATGCGGTCGAGGCGGGCGAGGCCGCTGTTGATTTCGTTCTCGGCGATGCCGGCATAGCCGAACAGGAAGCCGCGCTGTCGCGCCGTGCCGCGGTAGTAGCCCGAGAGCGCCGGCAGTTCGACGCCGACCACCTGGGCGCGGCGCGACAGCTCCACATCGTCGATGTCGTTGTCGAGATAGCCGACCAGATGCATGCCTGCGTCGTCCGGTTCGATGTCGAGGAAATCGCCGAAGCGCATCTTCGCCCCGTTCAGCAGGATCTGCTGGCGCTCGGCATAGAGCTGGCGCATGCGGCGCACATGGGCATTCAGATAGCCTTCGCCGATGAAATCCGCCAGCGCCGCGAGTGCGACCGAGGACGGGTGCGAGTCGACGAGGATGCGCACGCGCAGGAAGGCCTCGACCAGATCCGGCGGCACCACCATGTAGCCGAGCCGCAGGCCGGGGAACATCACCTTGCTCATGGTGCCGACGTAGATCACGCGGCCCTCCTCATCGAGGCCCTGGAGGGCGGAGATCGGGCGGCCGCGGTAGCGGTACTCGCTGTTGTAGTCGTCCTCGAGGATGAACGCGTCGTGGCGCTTGGCCCATTCCAGCAGCTTGAGGCGGCGGGCGAGCGACATGGTGACGCCCAGCGGATACTGGTGCGACGGGGTCACGCAAACCATGCGGGCGGCGGGGTTGCGCGGCTCGGCGCGCTCGACATCGAGGCCGTCTTCATCCACCGGCACCGAGACCAGCTTGGCGCCGGCCGCGAGCAGCGCGCCCCAGATGCCGGGATAGCCCGGCTCCTCGACCCAGACCGTGTCGCCGGGGTCGATCAGCACGCGGGCCGAGAGGTCCAGCGCCTGTTGCGAGCCCGATACGATGATGATCTGGTCGGGATCGCAGTTGACCGCGCGGGCCGCCCCCAGATAGCTCGCGATGGCTTCGCGCAACGGGCGATAGCCGGCGGGATCGCCGCGCACCACATAGTCCTCGAGCGGGCGGCGCCAGCGGCGGCCGAGAAGCCGCGCCCATTCGTCGAACGGAAACAGCGGCAGTTCGGGCACGCCGGGTGAAAACGCCTTGGGTTCCGTGCCTTCGCCGAGATCGAGGCCGGAGAGGAATTCGCCGCGCTTGGAGAGCCGCTTGCCCTTGGGCTCGAGCGTGACCGGCTCCATCTCGCGGCGCGCATGGAGCAGTTCCTCGGGCAGGGTGCGCGAGACGAACGAGCCCGCGCCGACGCGGCCCTCGATGTAGCCCTCGGCCATCAGCTGGTCGAACGCGGCCACCACCGTGTTGCGCGAGACCGACAGGTCCTTGGCCATCACCCGCGTTGCGGGCAGCCGTGCGTTGGGCGACAGGCGCCCGGACAGGATCGCCTCGCGGATCGCGAGGAACAGCTGCCGGTGGAGCGGCGTCCCGCCGTCCGGATCGAGCGCGATTGAAGACAGCAGCACCGCCGTGGATCTTTGCGACACCTTGGCATTTCCCCCTAAGTCGTCCGCGGACGGATGCCGGCCCGCGGATTGGTCCGGAAACTATAATGTGATTGGCTCTTTTTCCAACCGCTTTTTCCCTGATTCTCTGAACCAATCAAATTCGCCCGCTTCGTTCCGGAGTTGCAACAATGATTACCCTCCATGACAATCTTGTGTCCGGGAACGGCTACAAGGTCCGCCTTCTCCTCGCCCTGCTCGGGATCGAGCATCACTGGATCGATATCGATCTGGACAAGAAAGAATCCCGGACGCCGGAATTTCTCGCCGTCAATCCGGCCGGGCGCATCCCGGTGCTTGTGCTGGAAGACGGCACCGCGTTGCCGGAGTCGAACGCGATCCTGAATTACCTTGCCGACGGTACCGGCTGGCTGCCGTCCGGCCGCCTCGACCGCGCGCAGGTCCTGCGCTGGCAGTGCTACGAGCAATACGAACACGAGCCGGCGCTGGCCGTGGTCCGCGCCTGGACGCTGCATCCGGAATGGGGCCCGCAGGACCCGGCGATGCGGGCAGCGCTGCTGGCCGAAAAGCGCGAGAAAGGCACCGCCGTGCTGGGCGTCATGGATGAGGTGCTGCGCGAAGCACCGTTCTTCGTGGCCGGCGCGCCGACGATCGCCGACCTCACGCTCTATGCCTACACCGTGGTCGCGCCCGAGGGCGGTTTCGACCTCGCGCCGTTTCCCCACGTCACCGCCTGGCTCGACCGCATCGCGGCGCTGCCAGGCTATGTGCCGATTACGCACCGCCCGGGCACCCACCGCCCGGGCTGAATTCCATC
>JAJFFI010000445.1 GCA_021776755.1 Alphaproteobacteria bacterium
CAGCCGCCGCCGTGGTCGATCTGGATCCAGTTGCCGCAGCTTTCGCCAGTCGGACGCTCGGCACCCGGCAGGTTCGCTCCCTTGTACGGCGCATCTTCGACCCCGTCGCGGGCACCCACGATCTTGCCCTTCTCGGCAGCCAGAACCTGGATCCCGTTGTTCATGGCGCGGAGGCCGCCGATCGCAAAGTCCGTGCCCTGATGCCCGTCGTAGGACCGCGGCCCGCAGCGATAGTCCTTGTGCTCGCCCGCCGTTGCGTCCCGGTCGGTGTAGGACAGCACCCAGCAGTCCTGGCCGATGACACAGGCGACCGGCACGCCGAAACGGGGCAGGGCGGCGGTTTCGTTGCCCGTGCCGCCCGAGCTCGCGGCACCTGCCGGCGGCTCGACCGGCATGTTCTCGGGCAACGTGATGGTCAGCCCGCCGCGCTTGCGGATCAGTTCCGGCAATTGCGCCCGGGTGGCTCCCGTGGTGCCGGACGCTGCCGTGCCCGCAGCCGAGCCACCGCCTTCTCCGCTGACCCGCGAGCCCAGCGGCGTTGTCAGGAACACGGCGTAGAGCGCATAGAGACAGAGTCCCAGCACGACCAGCGCAATGACGATCGCAATCAGCAGCCGGCGCATTGGAACCTCGGTTGTGGATTGTGCGGCGCGTGCATCGGATCAGACGTCAGGCCACCATCGGCGCGACGCCAAACCGCTCGCGCCCGGTGCCCAGCACCGCCTCGGCCGCGAGTGCTGCCGACAGCAACGCCGCCTCTTCGAACGGCCCGGCCATGAACTGCAGCCCGACCGGCATGCCCGCGTCATCGAGCGCGACCGGCATCGTGATGGCACAACATGTCAGGAGATTGGCAATACAGGTATTGCGGAGCGCCATCAGGTTCCGCGGACGGTAGCCTTCGACGGTCGAGACCTCGTCGAGCGTCGGCGGCGTGATCGGCACCGTCGGATGGGCGATGACATCCACCGCGTCCGCCATCCGCGCCGCCGCCGCACGGGACAGCACGACAAGGCGCCGCACCCGGTGGAGATACTCGGCAGTTGGCAAGGTCTCGCCCTCCGCCATCCGCTGCTGCACCGCCGGGTCGAGCGTCTTCAGCACGCCCGGCAGTTCGTCGTTCAGAAACGCGAAAGCCTCGGCCGCGGCGAGCCCGCCCTTGATGAAATAGCTGTAGGCCTCGGCGGTCTCCTCAAGCTCGAACGGGATCAATGTCGCGCCTGCCTTCTCGAGGTCGGCCAACGCCGCGCGCGCACCTTCGGCGACACCCGGCGAGCAGTCGTCCCAGAAAAACTTTTCGGGCACGCCGACGCGGAGACCGCCAACGCTGCCCCGGGACCGCACCGAGGCGACGGGCGTTCCGCGCGTGATCCGCGGATCGAGCGCCGTGAACGCGAACGCGACGTCCGCGACCGAACGCGCCAGCACGCCCGGCGTGTCGAGGCTCGGGCTCAACGGGAAGATGCCGTCGATGGGCCAGCGGGTGTGGGTGTTCTTCATCCCGGCCATGCCGGTCATGCTGGCGGGGATTCGGATCGAGCCCGCGGTATCGGTCCCGAGGGCCACGAGCGCGGAGCCCTCGTTGAGGCTCACGCCCGCGCCCGAGGAACTGCCACCCGGGACGCGATGCGCATCGCCATCCCACGGATTGCGCGGCGTGCCCCAGTGGGGATTGGTGCCAATCCCGCCGAAGGCGATCTCGACCGTATGGGTCTTCCCGGTAATGACGCCAAGCTGCCCGCGCACCGCCTCAATCACCGGGCCTTCGCCCGACCAGTCTTCCGGCACGGCAGACGGCGTGCCCGCAAAGGTCGGGAACCCTTTGACGACATAAAGGTCCTTGGCGGAAACCGGGATGCCCTGCAGCGGCCCCGTGTCGACGCCCGCGGCGAACGCCGCATCCGCCGCCGACGCCATGGCGTGCGTTTTCACGGCGTCCACGTGTTTGTAGGCGCCGAGGGCTTCGGCGTGCGCCGCATGTGCGGTGAGGGCGGTCTCGGTCAGACTGCCGGCGGAGAGGCTGCCATCGCGGAGTGCGGCGGCAATCTCGGAGAGAGAGCGGTGTTTGTCGGTGTTCATGGCGGGGATATTACGCAGAAATCCGCGCGCGACAAATCAGCGGCTTTTGTAGCGCGCCCGCATCCGGCACACTGACGCTGGAATTTTCCGTCGCACACCTTCAGGGCCACTATGTTTCCAGACTTCAAGACCCGCCGCTTTCGCGCCACCGGCGCCGACATTCACTACGTCACCGGCGGCAGCGGCCCGCCCTTGCTGCTGGTCCACGGATATCCGCAATGCCACGTCATGTGGCACAAGGTGGCGCCCGCACTGGCCGCCGACTTCACGGTCATCGTGCCGGATCTCCGGGGTTACGGCGACTCGACCAAGCCCGCGAGCGACCCCGAACACGCGACCTATTCCAAGCGCGCAAGCGGCACCGATCTCTTCGAACTGATGGCCGACCTCGGGCACGAGCGCTTCAATGTCGCGGGCCATGACCGGGGCGGGCGGGTCACCCACCGCATGGTGCTCGACCGGCCGAAACGCATTCGCCGTTGGGCCGTACTCGACATCGTGCCGACCCACCGGATTTTTGCCGACATGAACAAGGAAATCGCGACCGCCTACTATCACTGGTTGTTCCTCACGCAAACCAACGGCCTGCCCGAGCGGCTGATCGGCAACGACCCGGAGTTCTACCTGACCGACAAGCTCGCGCGATGGAGCGCCGGTGGCTCGGGGCTGGGCGGTCCGGCGCTGGCGGAGCGCGGCTTCACCGATGCGGCCGTCGCCGAATATGTCCGCGCTTTCTCGAACCCCGATACCATCCATGCCTCCTGCGAGGACTACCGGGCCGCCGCCTCGATTGACCTGGTCCACGACGAGGACGACCTCGACCACAAACCCGAAGCGCCGCTGCTTGTCTTGTGGGGCAAGGGCGGGCTGATGGACCGCACCTACGACGTGCTCGAAACCTGGCGCGAGCGCGCCGCCAATGTCGAGGGGAGGGCGCTCGCCTGCGGTCACTTCCTGCCCGAAGAAGCGCCCGACGACACTTACGCCGAATTACGCAAATTTTTCGTGCGCTGAATCTACGGAAAATTCTCCGGCGGTAGCCCGAATGGCAGTTGCGTACCGGGCGCAAAGTCACCATCTTCGGGGCTGTCGCTCGCCGCGAACCGAAGCGGCGCCACCTTATGACATCCGGCAGACCAAAGATGGCGCGCAAGAGCCCCAAGAAATCTGGGAAATCCCCGCCCAAGCCCCGTGGCATGGTCGCGCGGCTGCGCAACTATCTGCTGACCGGCATTCTGGTGACGGCGCCGTTTGCCATCACCGTCTACCTCGCCTGGCTGTTCATCATCTTCGTCGACGCCCGCGTCATCCAGATTGTCCCGGCGAAATATCATCTGCCGTACGGCATTCCCGGGCTCGGCCTCGTTCTGGTGCTGGCCGCGCTGATCTTCATCGGCTGGCTGACGCCGTTCTTTCTCGGCCGCCAGCTCATCCGGCTCGGCGAGCGCATCCTTCACCGGATGCCGGTGGTCCGCGGTATCTATGGCGCGACCAAGCAGATTTTCGAAACCGTGATGAAGGGGCAGAAGAATGCCTTCCGCGAGGTCGTGCTGTTCGAATATCCCCGCCGCGGGGCCTGGGCGCTCGGTTTCATCACCGGCACGACCGAAGGCGAGGTTCAGAACATCACCGCGGACGACACGGTCAACGTCTTCCTGCCGACGACGCCGAACCCGACCTCTGGCTACCTGCTGTTCATCCCGCGCCGGGAACTGGTGATCCTGGAAATGACGGTCGAGGAGGGCATCAAGATGATCGTCTCCGGCGGCATCGTCACCCCGCCGGACCGCCGCAGCGCGGCCGAGAAGAAAATTCCCAAGGTCGCCGCCGCCGACGGCGACACCCAGACCGTGCCGCATGACGGAACGGCGAAAATCGCCAGCAAGCCGGCGCCGAAGAAGCCCGGGGCGAAAAAAGCCACCTGATCCCGTGGTCATTTCGACCTGACGTGCGCCGCGCCTACCCGGACCGCAAATACTTGATCGCGAGATCGCGCTCGAAAAGATAGAGCAGCACCCGCGCCGCGTCCCCACGCGCGCTTTCGAGATGCGGGTCGCGCTCCAGCAACAGCCGCGCGTCCTGCTGCGCCATCGCCAGCAAGTCGCCATGCACCGCGAGATCCGCCAGCCGGAACTGGGCAAAACCGCTTTGGCGCGTCCCGAGCACTTCGCCGGCGCCCCGGAGCCGCAGGTCTTCCTCGGCGATGCGGAAACCATCGTTGGTCTCGCGCATGATCGAGAGCCGCGATCGCGCGGTCTCGCTCATCGGACTGCCGTAAAGCAGCAGACAGGTCGACGCGGCGTTGCCCCGGCCGATGCGCCCGCGGAGCTGATGCAA
>JAJFFI010000446.1 GCA_021776755.1 Alphaproteobacteria bacterium
TCCACGCCACCGCCATGAACCGCAGGCGGCCGTTGAAGTCGGGAATGTCGAGCGAAATCGTGGCCTTGCCGTCCTTCAACTGCACGACGCCCGAAAACAATGCGACCGTCTTGATGGCGCTTGCGTCGAGCCCGCCGTTGTGGCGTTTGGCCGCGGCGTCACCACCCTGGCGGAGCGCGCCCATCGTCCCGGTCGCCTCCTGGATCAGGCGGCCGTAGATGTCGCGGTAGTCAAACGCGAGCCGCCGCTTGCCGTAGTAGTAGCCATCAGGTGACGGCGTCTCGAAATCGGTCAGGAAGAGGATGCCCTCATCGACCGCGGCAAGCGTCACGAACGCCTCGCCGGAGGCGCCGGCCACTTCGACGGGCACCTCGATCTTCTGACGAGGTCGCATGCTGTCGGGAACGGTCACCTTCACCGTCAACGTGCGCGGCGAGGGGTCGATGCTCATCCAGGCAAGCCCGACGGCGCGCCCGGGTCCGGGTTGTGCTGCCGGTCCCGCGTCCTTGTCGGCCTTGCCGGAGCCCGGGCGGAACGCGGTCGCCGTCACATAGACGCCGCTGCCCCAGTCCTCGTCGACTTCGATCGAGACGATCTTGCCGTCGCGGCCTGCCGACACGTTGCGGATCTCGTAAATCCGATCGCCGGCAACCGTCAGCAATACCTCGCCCGCGAACGGTGCGCGGATGTGCACCTTTGCCGTCTCGCCGGCCTTGTAGGTGTCCTTGTCGAGCTTGACGGTCAGTTTGTCGGGCGCATCGCCCTGGGAGAAGCCGCCGTACCAGCCCACCCAGAACCGGGTGCTGCTGGCCGCCTGGGTGTTCGGGTCATGCACCTCGATGCGGTAACCGCCCCAGTCGAACTGCTTTGAAATCGTGCCGGGCGCGGCCGCGGTCACGTCGAGCGTGCCCTCGCCGATTTTCTCGTCTTCCCGGATCGCCTTGTAGCGCCAGCGCTGGTCCCGGTAGTACCACTGGTAACTCCAGTTCTCGCGGTAGAGCGTGTACGTGAGGTTCTTCGCGTCGCGCGGCGTGCCGTCCTGGCCGACCGCGATGATCTCGAACTTCGCGGGCTCGCCGCGCGGCACGGCGCCCTCATGCCCGGGCTTGATGCCGATCATCAGGTCCTGGTGACGCACTGGCAGCGTCACCGAGCGCGTGGTCGGGCGGCCGCCCTGTTCGACCACCGACATCCGGAGCGTCGCCTTCAACGGAACGCTGGTTTCGGGCACCTCATTCAGCTCGAGGTTCACCTTCAGCTTGCCGTCGCTGTCGGTCTTGCCCGGCGACAGTTCAACGCGTTTCGAGCGCCACTGTTCGTCGACGAGCCCGAAGCGGAAGCCCTTCAACTCGGGGAACGGATTGGCGTCGCGCCGCAGGATCAGTTCTGCTTCGGCGTTGAGCCCGCCCGCGGGCGCGCCATAGAGAAAGCGTGCGGAGAGATCGACCCAGTTGTCCCGGCCCGGGAGGATGGCGTCCGCCTCGGGCTTCATCACCATCTCGATCCGCTCAGGCACGAAATCCTCGACCTGGAAGCGGGCGCGGCCGACCGGCGCGCCTTTCGGATCGACATAGGCCTCAACGGTCCAGAACCCGGTGCGGTCGCTCTTCTCGAACGGAATTGCCTGGGTGCCGCCGCCGGCCTGCAGATCCTTGACTGTGAACCGCTGGTCCTCGGTGCCGTCGGGGCGCAGCAGCTTGAGTGTCAGGGGCGCGTTTTTCACCGCCCTCGACATTTCATTCCGCAGCAGGAACGAGACATGTGCCGTTTCACCGGGGCGGTAGATGCCGCGATCGGTGTAGAGGAAGGCATCGACCGGGCCGGGGGCAGCGCGTCCCGCGACGCCCCGGTCGCTGAAATCGTAGCCGGATTTGGTCATGTCGACGAAGTTGAACTCGCCGCCGCGATAGGCCATCAGCGCCGCCGGCCGCTTGCCGCCCTGGCCGCGGAGATAGCCCGCGCCGACCACTGCATGGCCGTCGCTGTCGGTCTGCCCGCCGCTCAGCAGTTCGTTATTGCGTGCAACCAGATGCACGTTGACGCCGCGCATCGGCTTGCCGGTCGCGAGCGAGCGCGCAAAGACGTGCAGCCCGTCGGGGCCGTCCATCGTGGTGAGCCCGACATCGGTCACGATCACCCATTGCGTCGCCTGGTCGTCCCAGCGCTCGACCTCACGGCCGGCGTCGACTGCGGTCACCACATAAATGCCGTGGCCCTTGTTCAGCACGTCCTTCACTGGCACGCCGGTCGAGACCTGCTCGTTCAGCTTGCTCAAGATATCGAGGGTGCCCTCCCAGACCATCTCGCCCTCGTCGTCGGAAATGCGGCGGGCGTCATAACCGCTGAGCACCGACGCGATGGACCCGTTCTTGATCTGGTCAATCAGGTTGCGATCACTGATCCGGATTACCTTCACCTTGGCCTTGGCGACGTTGACCGAAAGCAATGGCAGCGCCCGGGTGCCCTTGCTCGGCAGTACGTATTTGCCGCCGCCGAAACCGAGGCTCGGAGTCCGGTTGCCAATCTCGACCGTGAAGTCCTGGGTCAGCGGGATCGATTTTCCATCCATCCCGGGCAGGCCCTTGAGAATTTCGATCTTGTAGCTCTTGCCGTGTTCGAGGCCGGTCACCACGAGCTCGCGCGCCTCGGATTTGATCGCGGCATCGCCCTTCGGTTCGATCCGCACATAGTCGGAATACTCGACGCCGCGCTCCTTCAGCTTGTGCGAGAACACGAGCCGCACCTCCGGCGCCTTCTGCTCGAGTTCGGTCCGCACATCGCTCACCCGGAAGCCGTGGGACTTCACCAGCTTCTCGTAATATTTCTGCCAGCGCGCGTCGGTCACCGACTTCAGGCCCTCGGCCAGCACGTCGATCGCCCGGTCGTAGTCCCGCACCCGCTCGAGCTGGTTGCCCAGCACCAGCAGCGCATAGCCCTTCGCCCGCTCGCTCTCGGCGGTCAGATGCGCCATCCAGGCTGCGAACTGCGCGCGCTGGCGGTTGACCTTCCTGGTCGAGACATGGGCGCGGGAAATCCGCATCCAGATCGCGCTCGTCGCATCCCCGTTCGAGGGCGCGTAGGACACCGCCCGCTCGAACTCGGGCAACGCCTTGTCCCATTCGCCGGTGCCGGCCGCCTTGCCCGCCTTCTCGAGTGCCTCCTTCGACACCGCCTCGTCAGGCTTGCCCGGGTAGCGCTGCTTCAGCAGCGCCTGATAAGCCCGGGCGCCGCGCGCGATGTCCGGGACGTCGAGAGCCGCAAGCGCGGGCGGGGCGGCCAGAACAAGGGCCAGGAAAACGGGGGCGAGAAGGGTGCGAAGCAAAGTCATGGGTGGCTCCAGTCGGTATCAAGGCTTGCCCGGGCCGGCATTGCCGGGAACAATGACGGCATGCGGTACAGGCAACAGTCGAAAATTCGGGAATTAATGCTGGCAACGGCGCTCGCGCTTGTTTCTGGCGGCGTTGCAGCCGGTGACACCGGCAAGTCAGTTTCGGGCGAAGCGCAAGTGATTGACGCAAACACGCTGCAGGTCGCGGGTATTTCGTTCCGGCTCGCGGGCATTCGCGCGCCCTGGCCCGGGACGATCTGCATGGTCGCGGGGCGCGCCATCGACTGCGGGCACATCGCCCGGACGGCGCTCAAGGATCTCGTCTTCAAGACACCGGTCCGCTGCACGGCCGTGGGCCGCATCGGCGCGTCATACCGGGTGCCGGCCCGGGTGCCGGCACGGTGCACTGCGGGCGGCTTCGATGTCGCGCGCAACATGGTGCACACCGGCTGGGCGCTGACGGCGCCGGATGCGCCGGCGGAGTGGAAAGAGGTCGCGGCCCGCGCGCGCGAGGCGCGGCACGGTTTGTGGCGGACGGTGTTCGTGCGGGGGATCCCGGCGCAACCGCCGGTCGCCAGCCCCGCGGGCGAGATCTGCGTCAGGGTCCGGAAGACCGGGGACGGGGTCGAATGCGACGCATTCAGAGACCAATCGGGCGAAACATATACGGCGGGGCGCAATTCGGTTCCGGGCGCGGCCACCGGCAGCGACCTTTGTCTCTGCGGCGTTCCGGCCCGGATGTCCATTTGCATGCAGGGGAAGACTTTGTCGATCACGCGTCTCAAACCTCCGTCCGAGTGTTTCTGACAGTCTCCTCTCTTGCATACTTCCCATGAAAAAACGTATCGGGCCTGTCCGCCGGTCTTTGGGCGCGGTCTCCGTTATTCTTGTTACCGGTTTGCGCGGGTCTATCTTGCCTGCGGCACCGCCTGCGCCTGGGCCGAACCTGCAATCGTGTTCGTGCCGTCGTCGATGACCAGGCCCATGTTCTGGGTCGCGGCAATCGCGCCAGTCGCGGTGTTGTTGTTGAACTGCACCGCGATGGTCACGGTCGGGCTGTTGCCGCCGCACGAGCGGAAATTGCATTTGAAGTTTGCCGCGTCGATTGCGTTTTGCGTGCTGAACACACCGGCGGCCAGATTGCCGCCCGGATCGTTTGCATAGGACACGGGTTGTCCCGAATTGTTGAACGACACGATGCCAAACCTGCGCCCGAGCTTGTAGACCGCACCGACTTGCGTAACCACCGTGCGGTCGCCGAAGTCGAGCGTCGTGTGCGAGGCGAAAACACCGCCGCCCTTGCCTTTGATCGCTGTGAGCACGCCGGCGGTCGTGAAGGTCGAAACGCCGGACTGGATCGAGAGCAGATCCGAGACCTTGGTGATCGAGCCGAGAAACGCCTGAACCTGCTCCGGGCTTTCGGTATTGATGATCTGCTCGCCGGTCTCGTTGTTGACATTCAGACCATTGGCGCTGCCGGCGTT
>JAJFFI010000447.1 GCA_021776755.1 Alphaproteobacteria bacterium
TGCGGCTGAACGACTCGAGTTTTCACTACGAGGCCGAAACCTCGGCAGCACTCGGCTTCGGGTTCCGCTGCGGCTTCCTCGGGCTGCTGCATCTCGAGATCGTGCAGGAGCGGCTTGCCCGCGAGTTCGACCTCGACCTCATCACCACCGCGCCCTCGGTGATCTACAAGGTGCATCTCACCAAGGGCGAGATGATGGAGTTGCACAATCCGGCGGACATGCCCGACGTGGTGCGGATCGAATCCGTCGAGGAGCCGTGGATCAGGGCGACGATCCTGGTGCCCGACGAGTATCTCGGCCCGGTGCTGGCGCTCTGCGAAGAACGCCGCGGCGAGCAGATCGAGCTTACCTATGCCGGCGCCCGCGCGATGGTGGTGTACAGGCTGCCGCTCAACGAGGTGGTCTATGATTTCTATGACCGGCTGAAGTCGATCTCGCGCGGCTATGCCAGTTTCGACTATCAGATCGACGAATACCGCCGCGGCGACCTGGTGAAGATGTCGATCATGGTCAACGGCGATCCGGTCGATGCGCTCGCCATGATCGTGCCCCGTGAGCACGCCGAGGCGCGCGGCCGGCTCTTGTGCGAACGGCTGAAAGACCTGATCCCGCGCCAGCTTTTCAAGATCGCGATCCAGGCGGCGATCGGCGGCAAGGTGGTCGCCCGCGAAACCGTCTCGGCGCTCCGCAAGGATGTGACGGCAAAATGTTACGGTGGCGACATAACGCGAAAGAAGAAGCTGCTCGAGAAGCAAAAAGCCGGCAAGAAGCGCATGCGCCAGTTCGGCAACGTCGAGATTCCGCAAAGTGCCTTCCTCGCCGCCCTCAAGATGGGCGACGACTGACGCCTCCGGTCACGGGCGGGTCAGCCGAAGCTGCGCTTTTTCTCGCGCTTGCGGCAGAGGATCAACAGGATCAGGCCGATGAAGGCGGCAAACGCCCAGGCCGGAATCTCCAGAAGAGTGACGATCCCCGGGTCCCACAGCTCGGGAAACAGGTTCCGCTGAATGCCGGCCTGCAGGAGGTTGAGACTCGCGCGGTCGAGCATGAACCAGATTTGGCCGAGCGAATAATTCGCGAACTCGCCGGTCTGGAAGAACCGCCATATTTCCCAGATCGCGACGCCGAGGCCGGTCAAGATGAAGAGCCAGCCGATAAAACGGCAGATTATCATGCGGCGGTCCGTCTGGCGATTGAATGGAGGTGGGAGGCGGCAGGTCGTGTCACCGCAAGACCATACCCGATCCGCCGTGCGTGACAAGCACCGCCGTGACAAGCAGACCGGAACGCGACATCGTTCCTGTCCGGCGCGACCCACGAAAGTGATGGCACACGATGTTGTTCCTCAGAATTCTCGGCGGACTGACGCTCGTCCTGACGGCCATGGCGGTGGTGGTGCTGTTCGGATCGCTCGGCGGCGGCCGCGGCCCTGACAGCGGCCTTGCCGACGGCATCCTGTTTTTCGGTTTGATATCCATTGCGGCCGTGATCGGCGCCATCACGTGCATAGCGTCCTTCGTCATGCAGGCGCCGGACAGAACGACCAAACTGTTCGCCCGAATTCCGTTGGCGCTTATCAGCGTGCTGATTGCGGTCATGCTCCTCGGCGGTATGATTATCTGACCGGGACGCTGCGGGGCGGCGACACCGGCACGGGGGCCTGGCAGCAGCCGGGGCCAGGGGGACACATCATGCTATTCATTCGTATCGTGGCAATCGTCGGCATCCAGCTGGTGCCTGCCGCGTTCATCTCGCTCGCCATTCCGATGACGGGTTAGGACGCCGCCGGCAACGGCATGGCCAGCGGATTTCTGTTTGTCGGGATTCTTGCGCTCGCCGGCATTGCGATGCTGATCGCGTTCCTTGGCTCTTTCATCGCCCACCCGCTCGGCGGACTGACCAAGGTGCTCGCGCGCCTGCCGTTTGTGCTGCTGGCCCTCGGCGCGGGCGCGCTCGCACTTGGCATCTGGCTTGAATACGTCTGACAAGGGAAATGGCGGAGAGGGCGGGATTCGAACCCGCGACACCTTTCGGTGAACACGATTTCCAGTCGTGCGCCTTAAGCCGCTCGGCCACCTCTCCAGCGATTTCCGGAGTCCGGTCCGAACCGGCCCCCGCAGCGGCGCGCCTGTATAGCAACCCGGCATCGCCGTGCCAACGCCGTCGATGGTGGCATTCCGCTGACGGCGCGGTATTCTCGGCGCAGTGGCTGCGTACCGGCTAGGTTTCTGTCTCGCGGCTGCTTGCTGTCAGGAGGACTCATGCGTTTCCAAAGTTCGTTTTTCGCGCTTCTCCTGTTCGCAGCACCTGCGCATGCCGATGACAGTTGCAATCTCAAGCGCAACAACCGGTGCGAAGAGCCGTACCTCGGAACCGGCCTCTGTGCGGCGGGTACGGACACCACGGACTGCGCGGGCGGATCGGTCATTCCGCGTTCCGGCGGCCGCCTGCTGTCGCCGGTCGATCTTCGGCACATGAGCCGGGCGCATCTGAGGCTCGCGCGGAACGAGATTTACGCGCGCCAGGGTTACCGGTTCAAATCGCCGGATCTGCAGGCATTCTTTGGACAACGGAGCTGGTATCGCCCGGGCGTCAAGCGCGCTCCGACAAAGGTCGAGAGCGCGAACCTGGTCCGCATCAGGCGGGCCGAGACCGAAGGCCCGCCGGGCGGGGGCGGCATGGCACGCGCGGCAGCGACAGGTATTCCGCCGACGCCGCCGTTTTCGGCGACCGTCAAATGGGCGGACGGTCGTACCGGACGTCTGCACCACGATGGCGGGCGCGAGTACTGGTTCGAGGAAGGACGCGAGACCAAACGTATTCTGCTACCCGCCGGCGGCGAAGTGTATCAGGTGTGGAAAGGCGAGGAATTTGGCGTTGTCGCC
>JAJFFI010000448.1 GCA_021776755.1 Alphaproteobacteria bacterium
AAACTCGTTTTCGAAAAAGTCCGTGACGCGCTCGAGACCCGGCGCGTGGCGTTGCGTGAACTTGCCGACGCCCATCGCAGCGATGGCGATCCGGTTGAACTCGACCAGACACGGGTGGGCAGGCTTTCGCGGATGGATGCGATGCAGGGGCAGGCGATGGCGCGGGCGACCGGCGCCCGCCGTGAGATCGAGCTCAAGCGGATCGAGACCGCGCTCGCCCGGATCGACAGCGGCGACTACGGATATTGCGTCAGTTGCGACGAAGAAATTGCCCTGAAGCGAATCGAGCTGGATCCGTCATCACTGACCTGCGTTGCGTGCGCTGGAGGGCCTGACTCTGCACTGGACGGCGGTTAGCCTGCTCGATGGCGCGGGGCAAGGCGCGCCCGGCCACGGTCGGCTGCGCCGCATAACGACCGCGCTGGCAATTCCGATAGCCCCGGGTCACGGCCTGGATCCGCAATTTGGTCGGCGGATGCGAACGTGAGCCGCGCCGGTTGTAGGGCAGCGCACGGCCGACGGTGAACTGCGCATCCCGCAGCGAAGCGCCGAGGGTCTTGAGCACGCAGCCCGAAAATTCGTCGGCGCCGAGCTCCCGGTCCCACGCATTGCGCGATGTCTGATAAGGCCCGAAGTGATGGCCGACCTCGTGCGCGAGCACGCCGATCGGCGCCCACTTGTTCATCTTCTCGAGGCGTTCCATGAAACCGGGATTGTAGACGATCAGGCCCGGCCGGCGGCCGTGGCCGCGGACCGCGCCGGCATTCTGGACATTCCCCTGGCACACGAAAATCGGCCGCTGGTTGCCGGTCGCGGTGGAGATGCGCCGAACCCAGTCCCGGGAATAGCGCGAGCCGTTCCGCAGTTGGACGTTGTTGCTGTAATGGAGGCGTGAGCATGCGGCCTGTGCCGCGGCCGGCGTCGACAGGACCGGCAGCGCGACCACGGTGCCCAGGAGCGCGAGCAACAGACTCGCGGCCAATCCAGATGCCAGGCCCGTGAAACGGGAGCTTCTAAATCCGGGTATTTGAACGGGCCGCAGAGTCGGCATTTGTCTTCCTCCCTTGGTACAGCGCGGGGATCTTGATCCGTTTCCCCGGGGCCTCTGCCAGAGCCGCCCCCAGGCCCTGTCTCGCAGTCGGTATTTGATACTTCCCAAATCCGGACATTGTTTGGCCGAAATTGGGCGCTTCCTTCTGATTTCCCGGCACCCCGGGCGCGGTCGTTCAGTGACCGCGGTCCGCGGTGCCATGACTTTTATACGGGAGTAACCGGGCCAAACGTCCCCACCCCCTTTGCCGGCCCGTTAGAACATGACGCGCCGGTTCAAATAGTGTACCAACCCGGCCGTGTCCGGCCGCCGCCACCAACATCAGGAGCCAGCCCAGATGCGCCGTCTTTTCCTATTGATCGGGAGCTTTGTCTTTATCGTGTCAGCCAGCATGAACCCCGGGGCCGGGCAGGCCGCAGAAGACCTCGAAAACACCCTCTATCTCGACCTCGAATACGGGCGGGTGGTGATCCAGCTGCGTCCTGATTTCGCACCGAACCATGTCAAGCGTGTGAAGGAACTTGTGCGCAAAGGATTTTACGACGGCCATAAATTCCACCGCGTGATCGCGGGATTCATGGCGCAGACCGGCGACCCGACCGGCACCGGCCGCGGCGGCTCCGGCAAGAATCTCAAGGCCGAGTTTTCCGACGCCGCGAGCTTCAACCGGGGCACCATCGGTGCGGCCCGGTCGTCGAGCCCGGACAGCGCCGACAGTCAGTGGTTCATCTGCCTCGTCGATTGCTCGCACCTGAACGGGCAGTACACGATCTGGGGTCAGGTGATCGAAGGCATGGAGCACGTCGACAAGATCCGCCGGGGCGAGCCGCCCTCGCGCCCGGACAAAATCGTCAAGCTGCAGGTCGCGGCAGACGCCCAGAAAATGAAGAAGAAAAAGGAATAGGGCGCGAGGCACCCCCGGGGCATACGCAATGAGGACAACTGAATGAACCAGCAACTGGTGTTGCAGACGGTGACGCCGCTGCTGGTGGTCATTTTCCTGTTTGTCGGCCTGCGGCTGCTGATCGGCGCGCTCGGTCACCGGGACCGTCTGTCGGCGGCGACCTTTGCGGTGCCGGTCGGATTCCTAGTCGGGTATTTTCTCATTCTCGGCGGCCCGCAATTCCCGCCGATCGCCGCGCAGCAGAAGATTTTCTGGGTTGCGCTTGCCGGTGCGCTGATCGGCCTTGGCCTCGATATTGCCGGAAGCCGGGTGCCGCGGTGGGTCACGATCCTGACGTGCTTCCTGTGGCCGGCCGCAATCGTGGCCTGGCTGGGCCTCGAAGCGGTGCAGAACATCGACTATGCCGAGGCCGAGCGGAACCTGATGCTGTATGCGCCGCTGGCCGGTGTCGTCGGTACCTGGCTCGCGGGTGTTATCGGACTGTTGCAGCTTCGACGCACCCGGCCCGAAACCCAGCGCGATCTTGCGACCCCAATCATGCTGGTGATCGCGGCCGCCGGGGCAGGTGCGCTTGCGCTTTCGTTCGACACCGGCTCGACCGCGCAGCTGTCCTTCGCGCTCGCAGCGGCCACCGGCGGATTTCTGCTCGTCAACTACGGCACGCTGCTCTGGAAGCCCGAGCTGATCGCTCCGGCGGGCTGGACCATGGTCCTCGGCGCCGGCGGCGCGCTGATCGCGGTCGTGCTGTCGCTCGGGCTGACCACGAAGACCAGCTTCTGGGCGCTCGCCTTCCTGCTGCCGATATTCTTCGCCGACATGTTCTGGGCCGGACGGCCCAAGCGCAATCACATCGTCGCGCGCATCCTGCGGCCGATCCTGTTGTTTGCAACCGCCCTTATTCCGGCGATGGTGCTGATCTATGTCGTCATCATCATCCGCCAACTGACCGGAGAATGACCATGCGCCGACTGGCCGCAATTCTGGTGCCGCTTGCCTTCGTGCTGCTGGCGACCCTGCCGGCCCGCGCCGAGACTTTCGTTCTCGACAAGAATCACACCAGCGTCGTGTTCCTGATCGACCACCTGGGCTTTGCCCGCGTGATTGGACGGTTCAACGATTTCGAGGGCGAATTCACCCTCGACGAGGGAAAAGTCGAGAAGAGCAAGCTGCGCGTCGTCATCCGGACCAAGAGCGTCGATACCGGATTTCAGAAACGCGACGATCATCTGCGGAGTCCGGATTTTTTCAGCGTCCGGGAGTTTCCCGAGATGGTGTTCGAGAGCACGCGCATCCGGAAGACTGACGACCGCACGGGCGAGATAGACGGCAAGCTCACGATGCTGGGGCGCACAAAGCAAGTGACGCTCCGGGTCCGCTTCAACCGCAAGGATGCGCATCCGTTGCCCCAGTACCGCGGCGTGATGGCGGCCGGGTTCTCGGCGCGCGGCAGCATCCGCCGGAGCGACTTCGGCATGACGTACGGCCAATCCTTTCTCGGCGACGAGGTTGAGATCTGGATCGAGGCCGAAGGTCTGGCAAAAGGCGCGGAATAAGGTCAGCGGCATGGGCGAGCCGATCAAATATCCCTGGCAGGAAGAATACGAGATCGAGGAAACGGTCGTCGTCGCCGAGACCGACGATCTCCGCGTGTTGCGCATCACGCTGGGGCCGGACCAGTCGATCCCCTGGCATTTCCACACCACGGTGACCGACACGTTCACCTGCATCGAGGGCGTTCTGCAGGTCGACACCCGCGCGCCGCGCGCGACCTACCGGATGGAGGTCGGCGAGGGCTGCGAGGTGCCGCCCAAGACCGCCCATGTGGTGACCAATGCGGGCGAGGGACGTTGCCGGTTCGTCATTGTTCAGGGCATCGGCCCCTACGACTACATCCCGGTCGGCGCCGGCGCCGCTTGAGTTTTCTCGACCGGATCGCCGAGTGCAATGCGCACGACCTCGCGGGCTTCCGTCCGTTCGACGTGGCGGGCCAGACCGTCGGGCATGTGCGGCATGATTTTGCGGCGCGGCTCGCCGAATTTACCGATATTTTCGAGGTGTCCGGGGCGCGGGTACAGATGACGCCCGCGCTCGACAGTTTCGACGCGCGGACCGCGGCCCTCGAGCCTGTCCTCAGAACGCTGGCCGATGAGGGTCTCCTGCCGGGCTGGCGCGATGAGGCCTATCCCGTCGCGGCCCGCTTCACCGACCCGCCGCTGCTTCAGATCGAGCGCGCGGCGGTGCCCGCCTTCGGCGTGCGGGCCTATGGCGTCCACATGAACGGGTACATCCGAAAACCGGACGGCCTGCACATGTGGATCGGCCGGCGGGCGAAGGACAAGCCGACCTATCCCGGCATGCTCGACAACATGGTGGCCGGCGGGCAGCCCATCGGCATGGGGCTCCGCGAGAACCTCATCAAGGAATGCGCCGAGGAAGCGAATATCCCGGCAGAGCTTGCCGCGCGCGCCGTGCCGGTCGGTGCGATCACCTATGTGCACGAGGCGCCAGAGGGACTGAAGCCCGATGTCCAGTTCTGTTTCGATCTCGAAATCTCGGAAGACTTCACGCCCGAAAACACTGACGGCGAAATCGAGGCGTTCATGCTGTGGCCGATCGGGCAGGTCGCCGAGGCGGTGCGCGAGACGGGGGAATTCAAGTTCAACTGCAATCTGGTGATCATCGATTTCCTCGTGCGCCACGGCAAAATTCCGCCAGACCATCCTGACTATCTGGAAATCGTGTCAGGCCTCCACCGGCACGCCGGTCATGGCGGCGACTTCGGCAGGTGAGTTTCCGGCCTCCCGCAACGACCGCAGCGTGAGTGCGTGGTCGCGTTTGGCGTAGCGTTTGCCGTCCGGTCCGGCCAGCAGCGGGTGATGGTGGTAGACCGGCGCGGGCAGACCGAGCAGCGCCTGCAGCAGGCGGTGGACCGGCGTTGCAGCCTTAAGGTCCTGCCCCCGGACGACATGGGTGATGTCTTGCCGCGCATCGTCGACGGTGACCGAAAGGTGATAGCAGGTAGGTATGTCTTTACGGGCCAGAACCACATCGCCGAGAAGCTCCGGCCGCGCCGGAAGGGCACCTTCGCCCAGCTCACACCAGGTGAGCGGGCCGGTTTGCCGCAAAGCCGCGGCCACGTCGAGGCGAAGTGCGAACGCCACCCCCACCGCCTTGCGGGTGTCGCGTTCGTCTGGTGACAGGCCGCGGCAAGTGCCGGGATAGACCGGCCCATCGGCCCCGTTCCACAAATGCGGCGCGCCACTGATGGCCGCGACCTCGGCCCGGATCTCTCGTCGCGAACAAAAGCAGGGATACAGCAACTCCATGTCCTGAAGCCGGCCGAGGGCGGCTTCGTACTCCGCCATGTGTTCGGACTGGACCCGCACCGGACGCTCCCAGTCGAGCCCGAGCCAGGCAAGGTCTTCGAAGATTGCGTCGGTAAACTCCGGCCGGCAGCGGGCCCGATCGATGTCCTCGATCCGCAGCAGCCAGCGCCAGCCATGCGCCCGCGCCATCTGCCAGCCGGTCAGTGCCGAATAGGCATGGCCGAGATGCAGATAGCCGGTCGGGGAAGGCGCAAATCGGGTTGCGGGCATGCGGCGAGCATAGGCCGTGGGCCGGAGACGGGGAAGTGGCCGTGCGCGGCGTTATCCGCTAGACATGCTGCGCATTCAGAAAGGCTTGCATGCAAATCATCCGCACCAACAAGGACATTCACGCCGGTTGCGACGCGCTTGCCGCCAGCGACCCGATGCTGGCGCGCGCGATCGGAATTGCCGGGCCGCCGCCGCTGCGCCGCCGGGCGGGTGGCTTCGAGGCGGTGCTGCAGTCGATCATGGGGCAGCAGCTCTCGGTCGCCTCGGCGCGGGCGATTTGGGGGCGGCTTGCCGAAACCTGCGGCCACGTCACGCCCGAGCGCGTGCTGTCGCTGAGTGATGCGGAATGCCGTGCTGCGGGCCTGAGCCGGCAGAAGATGGTTTACAGCCGGGAGCTCGCCCGCGCGGTCGACGAAGGGCGCTTGAAGTTCCGCGCGCTGGCCCGGATGCCCGACGAAGACGCGATCGCCGCGATGACCCAGGTGAAGGGGGTGGGGCGGTGGACGGCCGAGATGTACCTGATGTTCGCGCTCGGGCGGCCCGATGTCTGGCCGGTCGACGATCTCGCCGTGGTCGAGGCCGTGCGGCGGCTCAAGGGGCTCGAAGAGCGCCCGAACCGCAAGGAGATGGCCGGGATCGGGGAAGCCTGGCGGCCGTGGCGCAGTGTCGCCGCCCGCCTCATGTGGCACTTCTACCGCAAGCTGCCGCCCGGCGCGTGGTAACACCCCCTTCCTTTCCCGGGGGACGCATCTCACACAGAAACACAAGAGAAGGAAACGCGATGCCGCGTGAATTGAACGGGCCCGAACATGGCCCACAGGAGGGGAAGACGCCCGACAGTCTGGTCCTGCTGCTGCATGGCTGGGGCGCCGATGGCAACGACCTGATCGGGCTTGCCCCGCATTTTGCCGGTATCCAGCCCGGCTCCGTGTTTCTTGCGCCGAACGGTCCCGAGCCCTGCGATGCGGGTTTCGGGCTGCAATGGTTCGGGCTCGAGGACCGCACGCCCGCGGTGATGCGGGCCGGTGCGGATGTCGCGGCCGGGGACATCAATGCCTACCTCGACGCACAGATGAAGCGCTTCGGGCTGAAGCCTGGCCGGGTTGCGATCCTCGGCTTCTCCCAGGGCACGATGATGGCGCTGCACGTGGCGCTCCGCCGCGACAAGCCGGTGGCGGGCGTGCTGGGCTTTTCCGGGATGCTGCTCGATGGCGAGGCACTGGAGGACGAGATCAGGAGCCGGCCGCCGGTGGTGTTGATCCATGGCGAGGATGACCCGGTGGTCTCGCACGCCGCGATGCCGCATGCGGCAGAAGCGCTCCGGGATGCCAAGGTCACGGTCGAGACCCATTCGCGGCCGGGGCTTGGCCACGGCATCGACCCCGAAGGCGTTGCCCTTGGGGCGGAGTTCCTGACGCGGATCCTCGGCTAGGGATTACTGCGCGGTTTGCGCGGCGGCGGCTTTCTGGGCGGCACCGCTGCCGGCGAGCTGAATGCGCTCGATCGAACGGGCGACGCTGACGCGCACCGCGCGGAACTTCGATCCGGCACCTGCAGCCTCGAGCTGCCGGGTCTGCTTGCCGATGAAACCCGCCGGCGACTGCGCGCTGCTGGCGTTCGGATACTGCAGGGCGACGAGCTGGGCGGTGATCCGGAGCGCCTGCTCGGCTTTCTGGAGTGCTGCCAGGGCGAGGCGGTGATTGGCGCCCCGCGCCCCGGCATTCTCGATCACGCCGACGAGCAGATCGAAATCATGCGGGCCGAGCGCATCGGCGGGATCGATCCGGGCAATCGCCCTTTCGACCCATTCATCGCTGTCGAGCGTCGTCCACAGCGGGCGTTCCTTGCCATGCCATTCGACCCGCTGGGTGAGGAGACTCATCGTCTCTTCGGCGATCTGGCCACCGTG
>JAJFFI010000449.1 GCA_021776755.1 Alphaproteobacteria bacterium
CTTCAAGCCGAAACCCGATCCCGTTAACGCCCGCCCGCCCGGCTCCGTTGGCGCCGGCGGCACGAACACCCCCGGCGACGTTTGGTCCTTCAAGAAGGGCCTCGCCGCCGCCGACGGCGCGGGCCTCGACCTGACCCGCGAACGCAGCGACGACACGGGACCCTCCTTCATCGACCGGATGAAACGCTTTCAGACGAATACCGGCCTGCACGTGGACGGCATTGCCAAGCCCGGCGGGCCGACGGCAAAGGCGTTGGAGGCGCAATTGGAGGGCGCGGGCGCGCAGCCCATTGCCCGTCCGGATACCCTGCCAGACGATTCCGAAAAAGATCGAAATCCAAACGTTCAAATTGCGCAAAGCCCTCGGAAGCAAGCTCCTCACGTGCCTCCGTCTGCGCCGAAAGACGTTGCCAGGATCATGAGATACTCCGACGGTCGGCTCTACCTGCCGCTGTCGAAGGGGGGCGGCAGACCGCTAACCGTGGGCGGCACAAAAGCGGTTACCGCCGACGACCTGGCCATGGTTCGCCTTACGCACGACTTGCCGTTGGATAATCAAAGAAACAGCGAAGCGGCGCGATCCGGATCGGCGCAGGACGAGAACGTTGTCGTGGTCATGCGTAAGGACCGCAACGGCAATTGGTTTGGACGCGGTGAAGTCTTAAAGAATCCAGAGACCCACGAAGACCTGAAGGTTGTACACCCAAAAATGTATCGGCTAACCCCTGCCGAAGTCCACGCTTTGGGATTAGAAGACTGGACCGGCATGACCCGGCAGACGGAGCGGAAACGCAAAGCCTCGCTGCCACGGCAGACTCCGCAGAGGGGAAACGACATGTCGGACCAAACCGATATCATGAAGATAATCGATCTGATACTCGAGGCGGCGGACAGATTTCTCGGGCGCAGGAAGCGCGGGCAATGACAACCGAAAGGAAACTGCCATCATGAGTAACCGTTCATTCCGGGACAAGGAACGGAAATATTCCGGAATTCTTGTCATGATATGCGCATGCATCTGGCTGTCCGCCGGGGGTTGCAGCCCGGACACAGACCTGGCATCGGGCGAGGCGGCATATGCTAGTGGCGAATATGACCGGGCACTCGAAATCCTGCTGCCACACGCAGAGGCGGGGAATGTAAGGGCGCAATTCCTAGCAGGCCTAATCTATCAGGGTCGCTGGGACGGGGCCGACCATAAGAGTTCCAACAAACGCAAGGCCATCAAATGGCTCAGCGCGGCATCGGATCGGGGACACGCTCCGGCCCAGGGCCAGCTCGGCACGTTGCTGCTGATCGGCTTCAGCGTCTCGGACAAACAGCGCGAACGCGCTGTCGCACTCTTGCGCACGGCAGCCGAGTCTGGCGATGTGACCGGCCAGGTCACATTGGGCGTCGAGATCGCAATGTCGGAAAAACTCGGGCAACCGGGACACGAAACGGGTCTCGTCTGGCTTGAGAAAGCTGCTGCACAAAAGAATGCTGGGGCCTTTCACTGGCTCGCGCAAATACGGGAAATAGATGCCGGCTATGCACACCACAGGGGCAATACGGCTCAGGCTCGCGACCTTATGATCGAGGTCCTCAAATGGACGCTTCTCAATGTGTTGGTTACAGGAGAGTTCGAGCCTGCCCCGGCAGCGGCAATCGTACGGAAATACAAGGATCCCTATGATGAAGAATCCCTGACGGAAACCGTCCGCCGCGCCGCCGAATGGGTCGAAGAAAACGATATAGAAGGTATCGATGTCGACACGGTAATCAGGAAGCTGAAAGACCTGCGCCACCGCATCACAATACCGAATCGCGAATAGCCCGGAAGAATTGACTGCGTGCAATAAAACTCCCGCTCGGCGCCGGCGGCGCGAACAACCCCGACGATGTCTGGCCCTTCCCTGCGACCTACTCCTCAAAGCGGCCCGTGGCGTCGCGATCGCGGTCGTATCGGTTCGTGAGTGGAAACGGCGGCAACCAGGACTCGCGGCGGACGATCCAGCTTTCGTAGGTTGGCATCAGCTGGTCGGGAGCATCGAGGGATCCGAGGTTCACTTCGATCTCATCCGCGGTGCGCGCGAAAACGGAGGCGCCGCAGCGGGGACAGAAAAATCGCCCGGCATAGTCGCGTGTCTCGCCTTCGATCGTCACTGCATCCTGGGGGAACACCGCGGACGCGTGAAACAGCGCCCCGTGATGCTTGCGGCAGTCGAGACAGTGACACAGGCCAACTCGGTACGGGAGGCCCGAGGCCACGATCCGGACGTCGCCGCACAGGCAGCCGCCGGTGAATCGGTCCATGTTGCGTCTCCTCTAAAATCAAACGGCCGGAGTTGGGTACAACGAACCCCAGGCCCCCTGCAATCAAGCAAAA
This sequence comes from Alphaproteobacteria bacterium, assembly GCA_021776755.1. Taxonomy (GTDB): domain Bacteria; phylum Pseudomonadota; class Alphaproteobacteria; order JAJFFI01; family JAJFFI01; genus JAJFFI01. The sequence goes on from JAJFFI010000449.1 coordinate 2,369, forward strand.
TGCCCGAAACGCCGCCCCCTGAAAACGCAATAAAATTTCCTGAAATGCGTGATCCCGGTCACTTCGTGGCGCGGGGATCGGGCGTAGGGTCTCGGTCGTCAAAAGAGGCCAAGAGGGCCTCGGACGAATTCAAAACGGAGACACGTCATGAAGACCCTTACTCCCAATCGCATGACCCTGCTGGCGTCCGCCGGCCTTGTGGCCATCGCCCTTACCGCAGCGCCTGTCCAGTTCGACGCAAGCTCGCTCTCGCTGACCGCGAAAACCGCTGACGCCCGTGGTGGTGGTGGTGGTGGTGGTGGTGGCGGTGGTGGTGGTGGTGGCGGTGGTGGCGGTGGCGCCGGCGCCGGCGCCGGTGGCGGCAACGGCATGGGCAGCGCGCGCGACTTCAGCCGCGAAGTGAACATTCCGGGCGCCAATGTGCCGAACGTCACGCCGCGCAGCGCGCAGAACGCCAACAATGCGCCGCCGCCCCCGCGGACGACCTATCCGCCCGAATACACGCCCCCGCCCCCGCCGCCGCCCCCGGTGCAGGTGATCCGGCACAGCAACTGCGGCATCGACTACAAGCTGATGCCGACCAATGACCCCGACCGCCTGCTGTGCGTGCACAAGGTGACCGGCCAGGTCGCGAGCAACGTGAGTGCGCCGAAGAAATAGCAGGCTGGTCCTGCTCACCGCATGAATACGGAGCCGCCCGCCCTCCCACCCGGAGGCGGGCGGTTTTCCGTCCGGGTCAGGGCTCCTCGCCCAGCGCGTTCATCCCTTCGTGCCAGGCCGCGTCGAACCAGCCCTCGAGGTCGGTATTAAGGCCGCGGCAGCCGTTGTCGATGACGGCCTTGCCCCAGGCGAGA
>JAJFFI010000450.1 GCA_021776755.1 Alphaproteobacteria bacterium
CTCGACATCCGGAACCGGGCGCTGGCTCAGGGCGGGCGGTCGGACGACTTCATCGTCTCCGACGAAATCGTCAGCATGATGCTCGCGCAGATCTCGGAAAACCCCGACCTGCTCCGGGTGTTCGGCGAGTTGATGGATCCGTCGGGCTCGGAAATCTATCTCCGCCCCGCCTTCGACTATATCGCCCGGGGGGCTCGGCCGGATTTCTACACCGTCACCGAGGCCGCCGCCCGGCGCGGCGAGGTCGCACTTGGCTACCGGCTCTACGGCAAGGCGCAGATCGCGCCGCAGTTCGGCGTACTCCTGAACCCGGACAAGGACGACGCGCTGCCCGAACTCTGCGCCGATGACCGCATTGTCATTCTCGCCAAGGGTCAGGCCAAACCCCAGGCAGATGGAAAATGACCGGAAAGATCGTGTCCCTGCTCGCGAGCCCGCGCGCCGAGCTAACGGACGCGGCGGCCAGTCTCGCAAGCAAACTCGTTCAGACCCGAAGGGGCTGACGACAGGCGCTATTTCGCGTTCCGCAGAACGTTCCTGGCGTGGGCGTCGACGGCCGACTGGTTCGTGTCCGACCACTCGCCCTTGAACCCGGGGCGAACCTTGCTCGCCTCGGCCTCGCCGACATTCCGGCCCTCGGACGTTCCGCCCATTTTCTGGATTTCGGCGACCAGATCTTCCGGGACTGCTTGGCCCGACTGACCCGCCTCCTTGTACTTCGTCGCGTAGTCGCCTGTCGTGCGGGTTCCGGCGGTCGCGTCCACGGGCGTCTTCTCCTCGGCCTCGCCCATCTTCTTGGTCAGTTTCTCGAGCGTCTCGCCCGCCGTGCTCTTGCCCTCCGTCGCCTCACTTGTGGATTGCGCGTGAACACTGCCCGCGAAAAGCGCGAGACACGCGGCGGCAGCGGTCAGGGTGGATATGTGTTTGATCGGGGTCGTCATTGAGTGGCCTCCTGATTGAAATCGTTTTTCCCTTGAGACCCGTCGCGTTGACACGTTCCACACGGCATGCGGTGCTGGACATGCGGCAACCCGTTGTGTTGCCAGTATGCAGACATTACAAACGGCGGCCTTAACCCTCTTGAATCCCGGAAAAGAAAGCTGGATTTCCGATGAGCAGTTTTGAGACAGTCAGCGAGAACCTCTGCTTCGGCGGCGTTCAGGGAGTCTACGCACACGACTCGCGGGAAACCGGAACGCCGATGCGCTTTTCGCTGTTCGCGCCGGCGCAGTCGAAGGATGGCCCCGTCCCGGTGCTCTGGTGGCTGTCGGGTCTCACTTGCACCGAGGAGAATTTCACCGTGAAGGCCGGCGCCCAGCGGCTTGCCGCCGAACACGGCTTCATCGTCGTCGCCCCCGACACCAGCCCCCGCGGCGACAACGTGCCCGACGAGGACGCCTATGACATGGGCACCGGCGCGGGGTTCTACGTCGACGCCACGGAAGACCCCTGGGCCGCGAACTACCGCATGTACTCCTACATCACGAAAGAACTGCCGGCGCTGGTGATCGATGGTTTTCCGGCCCGCGAGACCGCGCAGGGCATTTTCGGCCATTCGATGGGCGGGCACGGCGCATTGACGATCGGGCTGCGGAATCCGGATATCTACAAATCGGTTTCCGCCTTTTCGCCCATTGTCGCACCGTCGTCGGTGCCCTGGGGCAAGAAGGCGCTCGACCTCTATCTGGGCGACAACGATGCCGCCTGGGCGAACCACGACGCGACGCGGCTGGTCGAGGCCGGCAACCGCTGCGCGCCGATCCTGATCGACCAGGGTGACGACGACCAGTTCCTGGAAGAGCAACTCAAGCCTGAAATTTTCGAGGCGGCCTGCAAAAAGGCCGGCCAGCCGCTCGAGCTCCGCCGTCAGCCGGGTTACGATCACAGCTACTTCTTCATCGCGACCTTCCTCGCCGATCATTTCGACTGGCACGCGAAGACAATCGCGAGCTGACCCCAGCCCCGTTCAACACACGTTAAGGACGCCGGGCCGCCAGCTTGACCAGGCTGGCCAGGTTCATTCCCGGTCTCCGGAAAAAGGCATCATGGATATCGACCTCAAGACCTATTTCACCCAGGCATCCGACCTGATCACCACCTACGCGGTGGATGGCGCGGCCGCCCTGCTGATCCTCATTTTCGGCTCGATTTTCGCAAGCTGGGCGCGGGCCCGGACCCGCAAGGCGCTCGACCGGTCCAACCGGTTCGACGCAACGCTGACGCCGTTCATCGCCAACATCGTCCGCTACGCAATTCTGATTTTTGTGCTGCTTGCCGTGCTCAACCGGTTCGGTGTGCAGACGGCGAGCGTGATCGCGGTTCTCGGCGCCGCGGGCCTCGCCATCGGCTTTGCGCTGCAAGGGACGCTTTCGAATATCGCGGCCGGGATCGTGCTGCTGTTCCTCCGCCCGTTCAGCGTCGGCGACTTTGTGGATGCCAGCGGCACCAGCGGAACGATCCAGGCGATCGGCCTTTTCACCACTGACATGAAGACCACCGATGGCGTTTTCATTTCGGTGCCGAACAAGGAAATCTGGAGCAAGTCGATCAAGAATTTCTCGCGCAACCCGGAACGCCGGATCGATCTCACCATCGGCATCGGTTATGACGACGACCTGAAGAAGGGCATGGACGTGTTGCGGGAAGTCGCCGCCGGTCACGAGAA
>JAJFFI010000046.1 GCA_021776755.1 Alphaproteobacteria bacterium
GCGGTCATCCCCAAGCTCGTCCCGCGGCTTGAATTGCAGCCCGCGGTCTCGCTGATCTCGGTCGGCTCCAACATCGCCCGGGCGCTGGGGCCCGCGCTTGGCGGCCTCCTGATCGGGCTTTTTTCGGTCGCGGTGCCATTCCTGGTGAACGCGGTGGCGTTCTGTGTCGTGGCCGCGGCCCTGCTCTGGTGGCGGCCGGTGAACTACTCCTGCCACAACCTGCCCCCGGAGCAGGTGAGCGGCGCGATCCGGGCGGGCCTGCGCTTTGCCTTTGCAAGCCAGGCGCTCCGCGACACCCTTGTGCGCGCCATCGCCTTCTTCGCGTTCGCCAGCGCCTCCTGGGCGCTGTTGCCGCTGATCGCGCGCCAGGTGCTCGACGGCGGACCCACGTTCTACGGCGTGATGCAGGCGTGCATCGGGCTGGGCGCGGTCGCCTGTGCGTTCTACCTGCCGAAGCTCAAGAAAGCCTTCGGCCCCAACCGCCTCGTGCTCGGCGGCACGGTCGCCTCGGCGCTTGCGATGATCCTGTTCGCCGCCGTGCCCTTCAAGGCCGCCGGCCTCGCGGCCTGTCTGCTTGCGGGGGCAGGCTGGATCGTCGTGCTGTCGTCGCTCAACACCTCGGCCCAGCTCGCGCTGCCCGAATGGGTGCGCGCCCGCGGCCTCTCGATCTTCCTGATGATCTTCTATGGCGCCATGGCCGCCGGCAGCCTCGCCTGGGGCCGGGTCGCCGGAGACCTGGGCATCCCGGCGACGCTGCTGATTGCCGCCGCCGGCGCCCTGATCGCCGCCGCCCTCACCTGGCGCTGGAAGCTATTCCGCGGCGAATCCCTCGACATGACACCGTCGATGCACTGGTCGCTGCCGGTGAAACCGTCGGAGATCGAGGAAGATCGCGGCCCGGTGCTGGTCACCGTCATGCACAGGGTCGAGCCTGACGACCGCGAAGAGTTCCTCGCGCTAATGCACGAGCAGCGCGCCGCCCGCAAACGCAATGGCGCGACCTCCTGGAGCATCTACGAGGATGTCGAAAATCCCGGCCTCTACACCGAGAATTTCACCGACATCTCATGGCTCGAGCATCTCCGGCACCACAACCGGGTGACCGAGTCCGAAAAAGCGCACGAAAAACATGTCCGGAAACTGGAGCTCGACGGCTACCCGAAGGTCACGCATTTCGTCGCCCCGATGCGCGGCGCGCCCGTGGTGGCGTAGGCGCCAAAGAAAACCCTGCTCTCGCCGCCAGAATTGTCGGCTGCTTGAACAGGGTTTCTTGTCAGCGTTCCGCCACCAGAATGGCGGTCGGAGTGGCAATTGAAGTCGGGCCTACTTGCGTACGCCCTTCACGACCCAGTAGTCGCGCGGCACGGTCACACCGAGTTCGGTGCGGAAGCCTTCATGGAAGTCGATGAAGTTCTGGCGAAGCTGCGCCCGGTCACCATCCGAGAGCTTGGCGGCCAGGGTGAGCAACGGGCCATAGCCTGTCGAGAACGTCTCCCACGCGGCCTCGCCATCGGGCTCGCGGTAGAACGACCGGCCCGGCTCGAACGTCAGATCGAAATCGTCTTTCAGGAGTTCCGAGACCCGGTCCGGGTTGCCCCATTCGAAGGGCGACGGCGGCGGGGTTGTGCCGGCGGGCGGCGGCGCCATGAAAGCCTTCATGACCTTGAACATCTCGAAAAGGTTGCTGTCGGGTTTCCAGACGGCAAGCCCGAGACGGCCGCCTTTCTTGATGACCCGGCCGAGTTCCCTGGCCGCATCCTCCGGGCGCTGCACGAACATCACGCCGAACGTCGAGATCACCGCATCGAAGGCCGCATCACCGTAGGCCATCGCCTCGGCGTCGCCTTGCTCGAAGTGGATGCCGTAGTTCCGCGCGGCCGAGATCGCCTTGGCGGCCTCGACGACGTCGGGGGCGAAATCCATGCCGGTCACGTCGGCGCCGAAATCGGCAACCCGGCGTGCGGTCCAGCCGGTGCCGGTCGCCACATCGAGAATCTGCTCGCCGGTCTGCGGCGCAAGACGCTCGACACAATGCTCGATGGCGTCCGCAATGCCGCGGCTCACCTCGTCATAGGCGCGCCCGGCCGACGACCAGACCGCGGAGGGCCCGGCGTTGTGTTCACGGATGATGGGGGTATCGATATTCGCTGCCTGCCGCATGGCAAAGCTCCTTCCTGGATAAACACCGCCACGTCTCGCGGTGTGTGAAAAAGCCGGGCCCTCCTGGCCCAGCGTCGCAGAGGGGTATGCCGCATGCGCGCGCCGATTGCTGTGTCCGCCGTCACAGGCCGCGTCACGATTGCGCGGATGCCGCGCTGCAGCATTTGTTGACGCGGCGCAGCAACTTTCGTATAGCGGCGGTGGGCCACGCTCCCCCAACGGAGTGCTACTATTCTGGAAGGAATAGCCATAATGGAACCGCAGACGCGGCCGCAGTCCCCGTATTTCTCATCGGGGCCCTGCGCCAAACGCCCGGGGTGGACCCCGGACGCTCTCTCGGACGCCCTGCTCGGGCGCTCTCACCGATCGAAACCCGGAAAAGCCAAGCTCGCGGCGGTCATCGACCGCACCCGCGCCGTCCTCGGCATCCCCGATACCCACCGCATCGGCATCGTAGCGGCCTCCGACACCGGCGCCGTCGAGATGGCGCTCTGGTCGCTGCTCGGCGCCCGCGGCGTCGACCTGCTGGCCTGGGAAAGTTTCGGCAAGGGCTGGGTCACCGATGTCGTCAAACAGCTCAAGCTCGAGGACGTGCGGGTGCTGGAGGCCGGCTACGGCGCCCTCCCCGATCTCGCCGCCACCAACCCCGGCCGCGACATCGTCTTCACCTGGAACGGCACCACCTCGGGCGTCCGCGTGCCTGACGG
>JAJFFI010000451.1 GCA_021776755.1 Alphaproteobacteria bacterium
GCTTCCTTGAGCATCCGCTGAAGGTCTACAAGGCGTACCCCGAAAGCGACACCAGCCTGCCCGCGCGCTACGCCCGGACCGTCGCGCTGCATCTGGAAGCGAAATCGGACAAGGCGCTCGCGCTGCTTGAGACCTTGCTGAAGGAGCATCCGCGGGACCCGTTCTTTCTCGAGCTCAAGGGCCAGATCCTGTTCGAGGCCGGGCGTCTGCCCGAAGCCATCGCGCCATACACCCAGGCGGTCGCGTTGCGGCCGAACGACGCCCTGTTCCGGACCGCACTTGCGGCCGCACAGATCGAATCCGGTCAGGGCGACATGCTGCGCCCGGCGCTCGCGAACCTGAAACACTCGGTCAGGATCGAACCCGGAAACTCCTATTCCTGGCGCCTCCTCGCCACCGCCTACGGCCGCACCGGCGACAAGGGCATGACGATGCTGGCGCTTGCCGAGGAAGCGCTGCTGCAGTTCAAGCCCGATGAAGCCGGCGCGCGCGCCAAACATGCCGAGACGCTGATCAAGAAAGGCTCACCTGCCTGGATCCGCGCCAAGGACATCCAGCGCGAGGCCGAGCGGCTGGAACGCGAAATCAAGAACCGGTAACGACCCAAAAGGCCCCTGCCCTTCACATGATCGTTAAGAGATTTGCGGGGCGAACCTGATAAACTAAACGCAACATCCTGGCCGCTACGAGCGGCCTTTCTGGAGAACTTGGTTATGAAAACCCTGGTCATGACATCCGCGAGACGATCGCTTGCCGCCCGCCTGCTGATGGGCGCGGCCTTCGGCATGGGACTTGCCGCAAGCACGGCGGCACTCGCCGACGACGCGAAAGTGAGCGACGCCGAGCGCCAGCGCATCGAGGCGGTCATCAAGGACTACCTGAAGAAGAACCCGAAGGTCGTCGTCGATGCGCTCGAACAGTGGCGCGAGGAGCAGCGCGCCAACGAGAAGGCCGAACAGGCAGCCGCCGTAATGGCGAATTTCGAGGCGCTGACCCGGGCCGACGGCTCGCCGGTCGGCGGCAATCCGGATGGCGACGTCACCATCGTCGAGTTTTTCGACTACCGCTGCGGCTATTGCCGCCGGGTGATGCCGGCGCTGCTTGAATCGGTTGAGTCCGACGGCAAGGTGCGGGTCGTCTTCAAGGAATTTCCGATCCTCTCGCCGCAGTCGCGCGTTGGCGCCCGTGCCGCGCTCGCCGCCGGCAGGCAGGGCAAGTACATGCAGTTCCACACGGCGTTGATGAGCATCGAGGCCGACATCACCGAAAGCGTGGTGACCGCGCTCGCCAAGTCCATGGGGCTCGACGCGGACAAGCTGCTCGAGGACATGAAATCGCCCGAGGTCACAGCCGAGATCAAGGCGAACTACGAGCTTGCCGAGAAACTGAAAATCCGCGGCACGCCGGCCTTCGTGATCGGCAAGACCCTGGTGCCCGGTGCGATCAGCAAGGACGAGATAAAAAAGCTGATCGGGGAAGCCCGCGCCAAGCAGGGCTAGATGTGCTGGGCAACGTCATCCTTCGAGGCGCGCCCGCGCGCACACCTCAGGATGAAGAGACTGAAATTCCAATGAGAGCTTCACCTTGAGGCGCCCGCAGCAGCGGGCCTCGAAGGGCGAAGCGGGCCGCAGCCGACTTTCAGGCCGGGGCGACCATCAGGACGACGTCGCCGCGGGCGCGGATGACTTCGTGGGCCTGCAGCGCGCGGCGGTCGATGGCCTGAAATCCTTCGGACTCGAGGAACGCCATCGTCGCGGCATCCTGCTCGAACGCCAGAATAGAAAGCCGGTCCAGACCCCCGGCGCGGGCCCGCAGGCGCGCGGTCTTGAGCAATGCCGCCCGCATGCCGTGGCCGCGGAAGGCCGGATAGACGCAGAGCGCCCTGATGAAAAGGCTGCCCGGCTCGGAAAGTTCACGGAACGGGCGGAGCGCCGGGTCCTCCTCGGACGGCAACGGCGCGGGCTCGCCCGCCGGAGCTGCATGCAGTACGCTGACGGTCATGCCGAACTGGCGAACGACGGTGGCGTTCTGCCACGACATCTCGCCGCTGTCCTGCGTAACAAGGCTGGCGCCGACATCGCCCGGGGTTTCGCCCCGTTCAGCCTGGCGTTCCCAGATCACATCGGCCGCGCCCTCGGACGCAAGACGGTGAAGCTCGGCGATGGCGAGCGCATCGGACGTCCGCGCCTGGCGCATCACGACGCCCGGCTTGAGGGCGGTCCCGGATGCGGAATGAACCTTGGTCTCGATCGTGGCGGTCATGATGTCCCCTGGAATGTGAGTGCCGTCCTGGCGGCGGGTCCGGTTGCTTGAAATCTGGGGAGATTTTTATCCGGGCCGCGGGCTTGCGTCTGTGACGGGGGTCACCTGCATAGTTTTTTTTCCGGAACCGTAAGGAAATCGGCGCAATGCAACGGGTTTGCGCCAAGGCCAGCCTTACATAGATCAAGGACCCGTCCGCCGAAATCACGGATACTTGTGAAATACGACAGAGAAAATTGATCGCGCAATTGCGTGAAAAAGGGTCGACCAGCGGTCTCCGGCACCCCATTTGGGCAGGGGCCGCAAAATTGGCGCGGCAATTTGAGAATAGAAGAGAAATGAATCAGGACACGCTTCACCCGCTTCCCAAGGGATATCGCCTTGAGGAATACGAGATCGTCAGTGTGCTGGGCCACGGCGGCTTCGGCATCACTTATCTTGCGCACGACTTCAAACTCGGCCTGAAATACGCGATCAAGGAATACATGCCGAGCGATCTGGCGATGCGGACCGAGGATGACACCGTCTGCCCGCGCTCGCGCGCCCTGGTGGACGATTTCGAATGGGGCTGCGAGCGCTTCGTCGAGGAAGCGCGGGTGCTGGCGCTCTTCAAGCATCCGAACATCGTCGAGGTGCGGCGCTATTTCGCCGCCAACGGCACCGCCTACATCGTGATGCCCTATGAGGAAGGCGAGAGCCTTGGCCGGCTGCTCAAGCGGCAGGGAAAGCTGTCGCCCGAGCGCCTGCGCTCGATTGTCGTGCCGCTTGTCAACGCGCTCGACTCGATACATGGCGAGAACATCATGCATCGGGACATCAAGCCCGATAACATTTTCCTCCGCCGGAACGGTATGCCGATCCTGCTCGATTTCGGCGCCGCGCGACAGGCGCTGTCCGGCAAGACCCGCACGCTCACGACGCTGGTCTCTCCGGGCTACGCCCCCATCGAGCAGTACCATGGCGACGGCAGTCCCGGGCCGTGGTCGGATATCTATGCCCTCGCCTGCGTGATGTATCGCGCCGTCAGCGGCAAGATGCCGCCGGAGGCGCCGGCCCGCATCGAATCCGACGACATGGTCCACCTTTCCGATATTGCCGGCACCGAATGGCCGCGGCCGCTCCTGAAGGCAATCGAGCACGGCATGGCGCCGCTCAGGCGGGACCGGCCGAAATCGGCCTGTGACTGGCTTGTCGAGCTTTACGGTGAAAAGGCGCACGATCCGAAAGCGATCAAAATCGAGCCGATGCCGATTCCCGAAGCGCCTGAGCTGGATGACGACGACAAGGTGGACACCATGTCCGCAGGCACTCCGGAAGGCGGCGGGACGATGATCTCGGCCGGCGACGGCACCCATGTCAGCCCGAAAGCCGACCGGCTCGTCGAACAGTCTCTCCGGGCGGACCGGATCCGTCAGATTCGCGAAAAGCTCGGCTGGGCACTTGGCGGCTTCGGCGCCGCCATCGCGATCGCAGCCGCTCTTCGCGCCACCGGCTTTTAACGCCTGCCCGTGGTGCTGTGACAGCCATCATCGCGCGGCGGTCCGTTTTTTCCTGGCCTGACCCCTCAAGTCCGTAATTCCCAAGCCCGGTCCGCATCGGATAGGATGCGCGCCGCGGCACGGTTGCGTGTCAGCACGGCGTGAAACGAGGGTTGTTCCGATGTCCGAAGAATTCCTGCATGCCCTGCCCCGGGGAACCCGGCTCGGCGAATACGAGATCGAGTCGGTGCTGGGACACGGGGGCTTCGGAATTACGTATCTGGGGCGTGACTCCATCCTCGGTCTTTATCTCGCGATCAAGGAGTACATGCCGTCGGACCTTTGCGTCCGGATGGATGGCGGCGAGGTTCGTCCGAAATCGGAGAGCGTGGTCGAGGATTTCGACTGGGGTCTCGACCGCTTCGTCGACGAAGCCAAGCTGCTGGCGCTGTTCAGCCATCCGAACATCGTGCCGGTGCAGCGCTATTTCACGTCCAACGGGACCGCCTATCTGGTGATGCCGTTCCAGGACGGCGAAAGCCTCGGCGATCTGATTTTCCGCGAAGACACGCTCTCGCCGGAGAAACTGAAATCCATCGTGGTGCCGGTGCTGCATGGTCTCGAAGAGGTCCACAAGGCCGACTTCATGCATCGCGACATCAAGCCCGACAACATCTTCCTCCGGAACGACGGCACGCCGATGCTGCTCGATTTCGGCGCCGCCCGTCAGGCGCTCGGCGGCAAGACCCGGGCGATCACCGCGGTCGCGACCCCCGGCTTTGCTCCGATGGAGCAATACTACGCCGACGGCAATCAGGGTCCGTGGACCGACATCTACGCGATGGCCTGTGTCATGTACCGCGCCATCGGCGGGCGCATGCCGCCCGAGGCCCCGGCCCGGATCGAAAGCGATCCGCTGGTGCCGCTCGCGGAACTTTCCGGTCCCGAGTGGGATCCGGAGTTCCTGAAGTCCATCGAGCGCGCGATGTCGCCGCGGACGTCGGACCGGCCGCAGGATGTTGGCACGTGGCTCGCTGAACTTTACGGCACCCCCACGATCGCGATGCGTCCCGCACCGGCCGCGCCCACCCCCGCCTCCGCGGATGCCGGAAAGACGATTGTCGATCCTGGCAGCCGCAGCGGCGCCGGAGATGCAGACGCAGGTGGCGGCGCGACCATTCTCGGCGCGCGCAGTGGCCCGGCCGCGGGCCAGCCCCGCACCGCACCGCCCGAATCGAAGCAACCGCCGCCAGGGCGGTCCTCGCCCGACGGACTGGACCGCCGGCCGCGCCCCCCCGCACAGGCAAGTGCGGATCCCGGCGCCGATGGTCGACAGCCCCGCAAGAAGAAGGGAGGCATCCCGCCGATCGCCTTCGCCGCGACAGGTCTTGTGGTCGCCGTTGTGCTGGCGGGCATCGTCGCGGCCGCGATGGGCATGTTCTCGTCCGACTCCGGTGGCGGCAACACCGGTGGTGGCGAAACCGGCACCGAAGCGAGTGCTGGCACAGATGGTGCAACGGGCGGTGAGCCCGGCACCGCCGGCGGCTCGGAAATCGGCGACGGCGGCACTGCTGGCGGATCGGCCGGCGGAACCGGCGGCGAAACCGGCTCCGGTGGTGCGAGCGATGGCTGGGGCGGAGAAACTGGCGGCACAGGCGGCGAAAGCGGTGGCTCGGCCGGCACCACTGGCGGCCCGGACGAGGCCGCCATCAAGGCCGAAGCTGAAGCAAAGGCAAAGGCCGAGGCCGCAGCAAAAGCCGAGGCGAAGGAAAAGGCCAGGGCAGAGGCGGAAGCCCGAAAGAAAGCCGCTGCCGAGGCCAGGCGCAAGGCCGAAGCCAAGCGCAAGGCCGAGGAAGAGGCCCGCATCAAGGCCGAACAGGAAGCCAAGGCCGCGGCCGCCCCGCAGATCGGCGGCGCCACCGTCTACCGCTTCTTCTCAACCCGCATGTCGACCGTGAAGCAGGCCTACACGATCACGTTGGGCGGCGGCGGCGCGCTGATCGGCAAGTACGACTATATCGGCGGACCTGGCGGGGCGGCGCCCGGCGATCCTGGCTCCGACCGGGGCACCTGGTCGGTCAACGGCGACAAGCTCTGCACCAAGTGGTCGAAATGGGAAGGCGGCCGTCAGATCTGCTACACGCTGAAGAAATCCGGCAAATCGGTGTCCGCCTCCGGCGGCGGGCTGATGGCGGGCAAGATCAAGTAAGGAATTCTTCTGGGCGATATGTTTCTACACAAGGGGGTATGAACGCAAATATGGCCACCAACATCGACATGCCACTTTTTGGCTGCTCTAATGCGGCCACATAAGAATTTAGTAATCTTGGGGGCATCGAATTGACTGCATATCAACATTCGTTGCCGCAGGGCTATCGGCTCCACGAGTACGAAATACAGTCCGTTCTTGGGCAAGGCAGTTTTGGAATTACCTACCTGGCTGCCGATACGAGCCTTGATTCATTTGTTGCCATTAAGGAATACATGCCCAATGACTTGGTCATCAGGATTGAGGGGGCAACCATTCAGCCCAAGTCCGAGGCCGATTTAGGGGATTTTGGATGGGGTTTGGAAAGGTTCCTGGATGAGGCGAAAACGCTCGCCCGTTTCCATCATCCCAACATAGTGCCTGTACATCGATATTTTGAAGCGAATTCTACCGCTTACCTGGTGATGCCATATCAGGAAGGCGAAACCTTTTACGACGTATTGAAGCGGAAAGGCCGTTTGACAGCCCCTGAACTGAACAAGGTTATTGGGCCGCTCCTCGATGGGCTCCGGCATGTGCATCAAGCAGGCACCCTGCATCGAGACATCAAGCCCGACAACATATTCATTCGACACGACAATTTGCCGATTCTCCTGGACTTCGGCGCGGCGCGGCAGGCACTGGGGGGCAAGACCAAGAGCATGACGGCTGTGGCCACGCCCGGCTATGCCGCTCCGGAGCAATACTATACCGGCGGAAAATTAGGTGCTTACACAGACATATACGGCCTTGCGTGCGTTGCATATCAGGCTATCGCTGGCAAGCTCCCACCCGAGGCTCCCGCAAGGCTGCATGGTGACAATCTCGTTCCGCTGCACAACTTTGCTGGCAAAGATTTCAGTCCTGGATTTCTGAAGGGAATTGAAAAAGGCCTGGAGCCCGATGCAGCGCTCAGACCGCAAACGGTTGGCGAGTGGCAGAACATTCTTTATGGACAGACTACCAAGACAAGCCCGGCGCGCATCGATGCAGGCAATTCCAGGCGAGGCCCCGGCGCGTCGAGGGTCGCGATTATCTCGTCGGTCGCTGTCATTTTCTCCGTGTTGGGCCTCGGCGGCGCTGCCCACCAATTCGGCTACCTAAATTTTTCTCGCGGGGATAGCACTGGACAGCGTCTGTCCATCACGAGCAACGGGGCAGCGCCAAAATCAGGCCAGGAACCTCACGACGGCGAAGATGGGGGGCAAGCTACATCTGGCGCCGGAGGTGATTCCACGCCGCGCACAGCGCAATCGGCAGAGATTGAAGCGAAGCGAAAAGCGGAGATGGAGGCGGAAGCGAAGCGCAAGGCCGAGACCGAGGCCAAACAGAAGGCTGAAGCGGAAGCGAAGCGCAAAGCCGAGACCGAGGCCAAGCGGAAGGCCGAGGCGGAAGCGAAGCTCAGGGCCGAGACCGAGGCCAAACAGAAGGCTGAAGCGGAAGCGAAGCGCAAAGCCGAGACCGAGGCCAAACAGAAGGCCGAGGCGGAAGCGAAGCGCAAAGCCGAGACCGAGGCCAAACAGAAGGCCGAGGCGGAAGCGAAGCGCAAAGCCGAGGCCGAGGCCGAG
>JAJFFI010000452.1 GCA_021776755.1 Alphaproteobacteria bacterium
GCGGGCGGAGCCGCTTGCCGCCGGCCGCCACGATATGGCCCGCAAGCTGCGGGATCAGATGGACCGGGCTGTCCATCCGTTTGACGATGATCTCGTTCACGTGCACGAGATCATCGCCCACCAGCGCGTTCAGCGCCTCAAGCGGCGAGCGCTTGCCTTCGCGTTTTCCGTCGAAACTGACGACTACAGACACGTGGTGTCCCTCTGGGCTTGTTCTACTGTATGGCGTACCGGCCGACGCCTTCTCCGCTTGTTTCGCGGGGCAATCGGTCGAAACTATGTCATATAGGCGATTGGGGCGGGTTTGTATGCTCAATTTCAGGTGTACGCCTGCCTGTGCCAGCCGTGGAGATGGAAGCGGATCTTGAAGGAACTCTTGCGCACCAACGATCCGGTCCTGCTGTCGTACATGCAGAGTGTCCTCGCGGACGAGGGGATCGACGCCCTCGTCCTCGATACCCACATGAGCATCCTCGATGGCAGCATCGGCATCTTGCCGCGCCGCATGATGGTGGCCGACGACGACCTGCCACGGGCCGAACGTTTGCTGGCGGAAGCCCGCAAGGTCGAACTTTCGCAAGTCGACGCGCCTGAAGATGACGGCTGACAACGACACCACCGAAGACAGCCTGCTGGGCGGCGGCGTCCGGCTGCGCCAGCCCGCGGGCGGGTATCGCGCGGCGATCGACCCGGTGTTGCTCGCCGCCGCCGTGCCGGCGGGCCCGGGGCACTCTGTGCTCGATGTCGGCGCCGGCGTGGGCGCGGCCTCGTTGTGTCTCGCCCTCCGGGTGCCGGAGTGCTCGGTCACCGGGCTCGAGTTGCAGGACACGCTGGTCAAGCTCGCCGCCCAGAACATTTTTGCAAACGACGTCGGCGACCGGGTCGAGGTGATCGCGGGCGACCTGCTGGCCCAGCAGGCGGGACTTTTCGCCGGGCGGTTCGATCCCGCGAGCTTCGACCACGTGATGGCGAACCCCCCCTATCTCCGCGACGGCAGCGGCAAGGCGCCGCCGGACGAATCGAAGGCTGCCGCCCACATGGAGACCTCGGCCGGGATCGAATCCTGGGTGCAGTTCTGTCTGACGCTGGCAAAGCCCAGGGGTTCGCTCACCATGATCCACCGGGCCGACCGGCTCGAAGATCTGCTCGCTGCACTCCGCGGGGAAGCCGGCGAGATCGTCGTCTTCCCGCTCTGGCCCAAACTCGGCAAACCCGCACGCAGAGTGATCGTCCGCTGCCGCCGCAAGGTGAAAACGCCGACGCGCCTTGCCGCCGGCCTTGTGCTGCACAATCCTGACGGCACCTACACGCCCGAAGCGGACGAAATCCTGCGCAATGGCAGGGGCCTGGAGCTTTGAGACATACCCCTCTCCCTCAAGGGGAGAGGGGCGCAACTTCGCCAATTGCAATCCTGTAACCATCCCCCATCTATCGCCCATGACCGACGCTCCCAAGAAATCCTTCCCCGCCCTGCCGAAATGGCCGTTTCCCCGTCTCTGGGGTGCGCGCAAGCCGAAGGTGCCCGTCGTGCGCCTCTATGGCGCGATCGGGCGGATGGGGCCGTTGAAAGGTGGAATCACGCTCGAAAACGCGGCCCCGATGCTGGCGCGTGCGTTCGGGATGCGCGGCATTTCGGCAGTGGCGCTGGCGATCAATTCGCCGGGCGGGTCGCCGGTGCAATCCTCGCTCGTGGCCGGCCGCATCCGGCAACTCGCCGAAGAGAACGAGGTGCCGGTCTTCGCCTTCATCGAGGACGTCGGCGCCTCGGGCGGCTACTGGCTCGCGACCGCGGCAGACGAGATCTATGCCGATGCGGGCTCGATTGTCGGTTCGATCGGGGTGATCTCGCAAGGCTTCGGCTTCACGGCGGCAATCGACAAGCTCGGCATCGAGCGGCGCGTGCACACCGCGGGCGACAACAAGTCGATTCTCGACCCGTTCCAGCCCGAAAAGGCCAAGGACGTGAAACTCCTGAAGACGCTCCAGCTCGAGCTGCACGAGGTGTTCAAGGATCATGTGCGCGCGCGCCGCGGCGAAAAACTCAACGGCCCGGAAAAAGAGCTGTTCTCCGGCCTGTTCTGGACCGGCAAGCCGGCGCTTGAGCGCGGACTGATCGACGGGATCGGCGATCTCCGATCGGTGCTGCGCGGCCGCTTCGGCGACAAGGTGAAGTTGCCGGTGGTCACGCCGAAAAAGGGTTTCCTGCAACGCCGCCTCGGGATTGGCAGCAGCCTTGAGGCGGCGGCCGCGGCACTTCCGGACGCCCTGATTTCGGCAGCCGGGGAACGCGCGCTCTGGTCGCGGTACGGACTCTAGGTTGACCGCGCTCGCCGCTCGCGCCTAGAAGGTCTCCCATGTTCTCGCTTCCCAAACTCATTGTGCTCGCCCTCCTCATCGCGGGTGTCTGGTACGGCTTCCGCTGGGTGCAGCGGGTGCAGGACCGCCGCGCGCGCGAAGACAAGGTGATGCGGGGCAAGAAACCGGGCCCCGGGAAAGACGCGCCGAAGGCTGTCGAGGACATGGTGAAATGCCCGGCGTGCGGCACGTTTGTGGCCGCCCTCGAGGGCGGTTCCTGCGGCGGGCGGGAGTGTCCGGCGACCAAATAGCGTTTCCTCTGGTGGGGCAGCCCGTAAGCCTTGATAAAGCGGTGGTCCGGCTTTAGGGTCCGCCGGGTTTTCCGCACCTGCGAAGAGCCTCCTCAGATGGCTGCGCCAAAATCCCCGGAAACGGGACCCGAAAAAACCGGCAAGAAGACCCACGCAAACCCGGATACCTGCTTTCAGCGTCTCATCCTGACGCTGCAGGATTTCTGGGCGCGGGAAGGCTGCGTTATCCTGCAGCCCTACGACATGGAGGTCGGCGCGGGCACGTTTCATCCGGCAACGACGCTCCGCACGCTCGGGCCGGAGCCCTGGAAGACCGCCTATGTGCAACCGTCGCGCCGGCCGACGGACGGGCGTTATGGCGAGAATCCCAACCGCCTGCAGCATTACTACCAGTATCAGGTGATCCTGAAGCCTTCGCCGCCCGAGGCGCAGGAGCTGTACCTGAAAAGCCTCTATGCGCTCGGCATCGACCCCCTGAAGCACGACATCCGCTTTGTCGAGGACGACTGGGAAAGCCCGACGCTGGGCGCCTGGGGCCTTGGCTGGGAGGTGTGGTGCGACGG
>JAJFFI010000453.1 GCA_021776755.1 Alphaproteobacteria bacterium
CTGCCCTCTCCCCCATTCGGGGAGAGGGTTCTTTTTCTCGATAGCGTTCCCGCAGTGTCGCGCAGACAAACTTCCCGCTTGCCCCCGGACCCGTCCTGATTTAACCGCGTCGGACGACATTTTTTCCGGGGAGCCCGACCATGCCGCCGTTCGAAACCACCGAGTACCAGGCCCGCCTGGCCAGGACCAAAGCCAGCATGGGCGTGCGGGGCATCGACCTCCTGCTCGCCGCCGATCCCGCCAACATGAATTACCTCACCGGCTACGATGGCTGGTCGTTCTACACGCCGCAGGTGGTGGCGGTGTCGCTCGAGCATGACGCACCGCTCTGCATCGTCCGCGGCATCGACCGCAACGGCGCGGACGTGACCACATGGCTGCCCAAGGACAACAACGTCGGCTACCCGGACAACTACGTACAGTCGACCGAGCGCCATCCGATGGACTTCAGGGCGGCGCAAGGGCAGGAGCGCGGCTTCGTCAAGGACCGCCAGACCGTCGGCGTCGAGATGGACGCCTATTACTATTCAGCCGCCTGCCATGCGGCGCTGACCAAGGGCCTCCCCAACTGCAAATTCGAGGACGCGACCAACCTCGTGAACTGGGTCCGCATCATCAAGTCGGATGCCGAGATCAAATACATGCACGAGGCCGCCCGCCTGACCGAGAAAGTCATGGCCACCGGCATCGAGCATGTCCGTCCGGGCGTGCGCCAGTGCGACGCGGTCGCCGCAATCTACCAGGCCCAGGTCGCGGGCTCGCCCGACTACTACGGCGACTACACCGGGCTCTGCCCGATGCTGCCCACGGGCGTGGGCACCTCGACCCCGCATCTGACCTGGACCGAGGCGCCGTTCAAGGTCGGCGAAGGCACCATCCTCGAACTGGGAGCCGCCCGGCACCACTATCACGTCCCGATGGCCCGCACCGTCTTCCTGGGCGAGCCACCGGCCAAGATCGCCGACACCGCCAAGGTCGTCGTCGAGGGCCTGGCCGCGGCACTGGAGGCCGCCAAACCCGGCGCGCAGGCCCGCGAGGTCGAGGACGCCTGGCGCAAGACCGCGGCCAAGGGCGGCGTCATCAAGGAAAGCCGCATCGGCTACTCCACCGGCTGCAACTATCCACCCGACTGGGGCGAACACACCCTCTCGCTCCGCCCCGGCGACATGACCGTGCTCGAACCCAACATGACGATCCACTGCATCCCCGGTGTCTGGATGGACGACTGGGGCATCGAGATCAGCGAGTGCTTCCACGTCACGGAGAAGGGCGCCGTGCCCTTCGCCGACGTGCCGCGCGACCTGGTGGTGAAGGCCTAGCTTTCCGGTTTCACCCTCCCGGCTCATCCCGAGGGGGCGATCGTCAGAGCGCGTCTCGAAGGGCGATGCGGGCCAGCCGTGCCCTGAGTCCTTGAAAACTCCGGTTTTCCCCAGACTCCACAAAGTAATCCACAGCCGTTTACTTGGCCGTTAACTTTTTGTTAACCGGCGTTAAGCGATATTAACGTTTATATTACTTAACTAATTCCGGAGTGGCGCGGCTGAATGCGCGCCGGTCCCAAGAAAAAGAAGGAAAACGGCCATGGGGCGCTCGGAACGCTATTTCATGCTGGAGAGGGACCTGGCCGCTCCGGAGGGCGCGCTCGGCGATCCCGAGGTCGCGCAGCTGGAGCGGCGGGTTGCCCGTCTCGAGGCCGAAAAAGCCAATCTTCTCCACATGATGGAGCAGAACGACCTGCGCGCGCGCAACGCGGAAACCGAGGCGATTGCCGCCGAAACCATCCCCGCCCACGGTATTCCGTCGGACAACCTGCGCGCCGCGGCAGGGGGCAGCGAAATCCTCGCCGCCTGGGCCGCCAAGGAACGCGCCGAGATTTCAAACCAGGCCAAATCCGAGTTTCTCGCGCACATGAGCCACGAGCTGCGCACCCCGCTGAACGCCATCATCGGGTTCTCGGACGCCATTCTGTCCGAACAGATGGGCCCGATGGGCAACCCGCGCTACCGCGAATACATCGAAGACATCCTGGCGAGCGGCGGGCATCTCCTGAGCCTCGTCAACGACATCCTCGAGATCGCCAAGATCGACGCCGGCAAGCTCGAGCTCCGCGAAAGTACGTTCGAGGTCGAGCCCGTGGTCCGGGCCGCGATGCGCGCCGTCCGCACCCGCGCCGCCGAGGGCGAGCTTGCGGTCGAGATGCGGCTCGACAAGGTTCTGCCGCGCGTTCACGCCGACGAACGCGCCCTGAAGCAGATCCTCCTCAACCTGCTGTCGAACGCCGTGAAGTTCACGCCCGACCAGGGCCGCGTCACCGTCACCGGCGGGGTCGACCTGATCGGCCGGTTCACGCTTTCGGTCGCCGACAACGGCACCGGCATGACGCCCGAGGAGGTGCAGACCTGCCTCGAGCCGTTCGGCCAGATCGCCAACGCCCGCACCCGCGACCACAACGGCACCGGCCTCGGCCTCCCCATCGTCAAGGCGCTCGCCGAGCAGCACGGGGGCGGCCTCCTGGTCGACAGCGAGCCCGGCGTCGGCACCATCATGACCGTCTGGCTTCCCGCCGACCGCGTCATCGAACAGGACCCGCGCATGGATGCCCTCGACATGCCCCACCAGGTTTCCGGCGTGGCCTGAGGCCCGCCCCCCGAGGTTCCGCACCCGCGCCCATCCTCCACGGGGCGCGGACGCAAACTCAAGGCCCCCGAGCAGATGCTCCGGGGCCTTTTTCTTGGCTTGACCGCATGCAGAAAATCGCCGCCTGGAGCAAACAATCGTTTTGGAAGTATGGATAATTTTATCTAAATCTCTGTAAATCCAGCACTAAATACGCGGCTTACTCCTGTAAGCGCCTCAATAACAACGACTTCCTTCACCGAAAATTAAGCAAACACTTCAAGTTTCCGCAATTTATTACTCAATTTCGTTTCGACTTGTATTTAATAATAAAGATTTCGTTAAGATTTTTCTTCCTACGATTTTCCCGTCACGAACGCGCCGCCCGGCGGGACCGAATGTCCGGCCCGAAACGGACAGCACCCACCGCCGGCCAGATTTAGGCGGCCGGCCTCCTTGAACGACGGGAGAGAGAGCCATGACCACGCAGACAACGACACGAACCTCCGGGTCCACACGGAGCCGCCTCAACACAACCGGCGGAAATCCGCTGACGGCCGGCCGCGCCGAGCTTGTCCGCGGCCGGCCCGAGGCCGCCAACGGCGGCAGGCCCGCAAACGAAAACCCGAGCCCGGGCCCGAACATGAGCCAGTGCCTGTCCCGGGGGAAACTCGGCGGAGCGGCGCCGGCGCCTGGCCGGACCTTCGGGCGGCGCACCGCGGCACCTGCCCGGCGTGCCCTGATCCATCAGGTGCCGTCCCTGCCCGCGCAGCCATCGGCGAACCGATATGCCGACCGGCGAAAACCGGCCGCCCCGCCACCTGCTGCAAATGACGACGGTCAGGCCACGGCGCCTGCCGCAGGCCGCTTCGAAGACAGCCTGGGCAAGAGCGAGGTGATCGCCGGAATGAGCCACGAGCTCCGCACGCCGCTCAGCGCCATCATCGGCTTTTCCGAGACCGTGCTCGCCGAAACCCACGGCCCCGTGGGCGACGAACGCTACCGCGACTATGTCGGCATCATTCTCGAGAACGGCGCACATCTTCTGGAGCTGGTCGACGACATCCTCGCGCTTTCGAAGATCGAGGCTGGCCGCAGGGCCCTCCGCGAGGACGAGGTGCATCTCGATCACACCGTCGAAGCCGTCATCCGGTCGATGGCCAGTGCCGCGGGCGAGGCCGGCATCATGATCGACATGATGGTGCCACGCGATCTGCCGAAAGTCCGGGTCGACGAACGCGCGATCCGGCAGATCCTCCTGAACCTGCTCGCCAACGCCATACGGTTCTCACCCGAAGGCGGCGTCGTCACGGTAGCGGTCGCAATCGAGCGCCCCAGTGCCGGTGCCGGGTCTGGCCGCGTGACCCTGTCGGTCCGCGACGAGGGACCGGGCATTGCGCCGGAAGACATCGCGCGCTGCCTCGAACCGTTCGGTCAGGCCGGGCATCAGGCAGAAGGGGATGTTGGCGATGATGACGCATACCGGGGCACGGGCCTCGGCCTGCCCATCGTCGAATCGCTGGCCGAACAGCATCGCGGCGGCCTCAAGATCGACAGCACGCCGGACGCTGGCACAACCATGACGGTCTGGTTGCCGGGCAGCCGCATCGTCACGGACGCGGCCTCTGCGGCGGACGTCACATCGGAGGGCACCCCGCGTCATCCCGATCCTCACGCAACCGCGATGTCCCTCCCGCCCCGCTCGGTGCGGACCAGGGCCTGCAGTGCAGCCGAGCCTGATGCTGGCGAGGAGCGCGCACCGCTGGCGGCCTGAACCGCTGTCTTGTCCGCAACCTGCACCGCGCGTGCCCGGCACCGGCGGGCCCCGCCTCTCCGCACTTGCCTTCGCAGGGCGCGGAGAGGACGGGGTCCCGTTCCCGTGATGGCCGGAAGTGCTTTGCGCCCCTGCGACGACGATCACAGCGTCGGCAAATTTCAATTGATACTATTGGCGTCGATTCCCGGGCATCACGCAGCGCTTGTGCGCAGCACTCCGCCCGGATGCGAATTCATTTTCGAAGGAGTCCGACGCCATGCGCAAATCCCTGCTCACACTTGCCGCCCTCGCCACGCTCACCGCCGCGGCCCAGGTGCCGGGAGCGACCTCCGCTTCCGCCGAAAGCCGCACCTATGGCGGCGTCTCTCTCACCGGGCTCGCCCGCAACAGCTGGCACCTGAATGCGCCCGGCCCACAGGCCGCCATGGTGTGCAACGTGAACGGCCCCGATGGCTGGCTCGCGGTCCGCTCGGGCCCGGGCGCCAAATACAAGGCCAAACGCAAGCTCAAGCGCCTTGCCATTCTTGAGGTCGACACATCGCAGCGGCGGGGCCGCTGGGTTCGCGTCCTGACCGCGTTTCGCGACCGCACGACCTCGGGCCGCCCGCAGGCGTTCCGCAAGTTGAACGTCATCGGCTGGGCCCATGACGGCTATCTCTGCGATTTCGTCGACTGAGTGGCGACCGGCAAAAAGCGCCCCCCCCGGAGCTTCACCCTGAAGCGCCCGCGCCAGCGGGCCTCGAAGGGCGAAGCGGGCCGCACGACAGGGAAAGGGGGAGAGGCATCTTCTCCCGATTAGGCCATATTGCGCTTTACTACCGGCGTATATCGGCCACCATGGTTGCGAATCCTGCGGACGCCACAGGAACCAGCGACGCGGCCATCGGCAGCCGAGAATGATTATAAATGATGAGATTTCCCGCGGAATTCGGCGCGGGGCGGATTCTGAAATCGAGGGGCTGACGGCATCGCGCGTGGCGGACTCTCGGCCTACCGCCAGCCGCCACTGCTCGTAGTGCTGCCGGAAACGACCGCCGCACCGCCTGAACCGGATATCCGCCGAAAAGCACCAGTCCACAAGGTTGCAGATGGAGTACAGAAAATATTGCGACCGGCTCGAGCAGTATCTCAAGTGCAAATAGGCTGCGAGCGCACAGGACGGGGTGATCACGATCACTGCAACCAGCGCCGCCCGGGCGTATCAATTCGGTAACGCAATCAGATCGCACAACGTTTTCCATGGGGGATTTCATGACATTCTTCAAGCAGATCACCGCGGCAGCCGCGCTTGCCGCCCTCACCGCGACCGCACTGTCCACCGCCACACCCGCGCACGCCGAAGAGCGCACCTACGGCGAGGTTGATCTCACCGGGCTGGCCCGCAACAGTTGGCACCTGAATCCGGCGGGCGAAAGCAACGCCATGGTTTGCAACGTCAACGGTCCGGACGGCTGGGTCGCAATCCGCTCCGGCCCCGGCACCGGGTTCGCCGCCAATCGCAAGCTCAAGCGGCTTGCCATCCTGGTCGTTGATACCTCGCAGCGCCAAGGCCGCTGGGTCCGGGTCACCACCGCCTACCGCAACCACACCACGAACGGCCGCCGCCAGGCGCACAAAACCCTGCACGTCTCCGGCTGGGCGCATGACGGCTACCTCTGCGATTTCCTCGACTGAGTTCCGACCGGCAAAAAGCGCCCTCCCCCGGAGCTTCATCCTGAGGCGCCCGCGCCAGCGGGCCTCGA
>JAJFFI010000454.1 GCA_021776755.1 Alphaproteobacteria bacterium
ACGTGGCCGATGCCGCCCGCCATCTTGCCGTGCGGATCGAGGCGCCGAAGGTGGGAGTCGTCGCAGTGTCCTATGCGGTCGGCCCCGCGGTTCAGGCGGCGCTGATGCCGGTTGCGCGCGATCGCATCGGATTTGTCGCGGGGGTTGGTGGATACTATTCGCTTGAAAACGTCGTGCGGTTTTTTTCGACTGGTCATTTTCGGGGCCAGCGCGGCGGACCCTGGCTGCGGCTCGAGCCCAACCGGATCGGCCGCTGGCTGTTCGCGCGCGGCACCGCGGCGGCGGCCCTGCCACTTGTCGACCAATCGCTGATCTCGGAGATCGCGGACCGCCGGATCGAGAACCCTGCCGCGTCCGTGGCGGATCTCGTGGCGCGGCTCGGACCTGAGGGTCAGAGCGTGTTCCGCCTTCTGGTAAACCGCGATCCTGCCCGGGTTCCGGCGCTCGTGGCAGCGTTGCCGAAACGCCTCCGCGATACGATATCGGCGCTGGATCTTGCCGGACAGCCGCTCTCGGGCCTGAAGGCGGAACTGGTGCTGATCCACGGCGAGGGTGACGCTATCATCCCCTGGACCGAAAGCCGGCGGCTGGCGGAAGCTGCGCCGGCCGCTCGGACGACGCTCTATCTCGTGGGCAGCCTCGATCATGTCGAGATCGGGCCCGGCAGCGCCCTCGATGGCGTCATGACGTGGCGTGCTGTGCGCCACCTTCTCGATCTTCGCGATCGTTTCGCGGTGAAGGCAAAGGCCGGGCGGTGACGGCGCGACTGAATGCCGGTAGGCTCGCCGGGCGATGAAGCTTTCCGATGTTGCAACCCCTGCCCTGATCCTCGACCGCGCCCGGCTGGAGGCAAATATCGCGCGGATGGCGCAGCGGTTTGAAGGCACCGGCGTAAGGCTCCGCCCGCATCTAAAAACCGCGAAATCGGCCGAGGTCGCGCGCCTCGCGACCGTAGGCCAATTCGGCGGCATCACCGTCTCGACGCTGGCCGAGGCGCGCTATTTCGCAGGCCACGGATTTGCCGACATCACCTATGCGGTCGGTCTTGTGCCGGCGAAGGTCGCGGCGCTGGCGGAGTTGATGGCCACGGGTATCGCGCTCACCGTGCTGACCGACAATGCGGCCGCCGCACGCGCGATCGCCGACGAGGCGGCGCGCTGCGGAATCTTGCTGCCGGTGCTGATCGAGATCGACAGCGGTGCGCACCGGGCGGGCGTGGTGCCGGATGGTTCCGAGCTGCCGGAGATTGCAAAGGTCCTGGACGGGAGCGAAGGCACTTCGGTGGCGGGAGTCCTCACCCATGCGGGCCACGCCTATCATTGCGACGGGATCGAGGGCATAAAACGGATCGCCGAGGATGAGCGGCGCGCCGTTGTGGATGCGGCCGCGCGGCTCGCGGAGGCCGGCATCCCCTGCCCCACGGTCAGCGCGGGCTCGACGCCGACGGCGGTGCACGGCGAGAGCGTCGAGGGGCTGACCGAGTTCCGGCCGGGGGTCTACATGTTTTTCGATCTCGACCAGGCGGGCATTGGCGCCTGCGCGCCCCACGATATCGCGGTCAGTGTGCTCGCCTCGGTGATCGGGCATCAAACGGAGCACGGGCGGGTGAACATCGACGCAGGCTCACTGGCGCTATCGCAGGATGCGAGCGCGAACGAGTTCTTCGGCGAGACCGGCTATGGCTGGGTGATGGATGCCGCGGGCGGCGCGCGGATCGGCAAGCTGCACGTCGAGGGCGTGAACCAGGAGCACGGCATGGTCACCGGACCCGGCGGCGTGCCGTTCGGCGATCTGCCCGTTGGCGCGAAAATCCGCGTGCTGCCGAACCACGCCTGCATCACGGCAGCGGCCTACGATAAATATTTCGTTATCGATTCAAGTGGTGACGCGAACAAAGTCGTGGCTGAGTGGGACCGCGTCAACGGCTGGTAGCCGTCACACCATCACGTCGCCCATTTCCACATGGCGGTAGGCCAGCCCGTGCGCCGATATGGCGGCCCCGAGATAGACGATGTTTGCGACATTCGCGATCACCTGCGCGAGCGCGGTTGCGTAGAGCGCTGCGTCGGTCGCGGCGAACCCCATGCCGCCAAAGACACCGCGGAACCCCAGCATCAGGAGCTGCGCGAGGATGCCGATCACGAGCGACAGCAGCATGAAGACAATCAGCAGCAGGATGAGCCGGCCCCAGTTTCCCTTGGTCTGGCGCCAGGATGTCGCGAGACTGGTCTTCACGCCGGCGGAGACGGCGGGAAACACGAAGCCGTAGCGCACGATCAGCATGAACATCAGGATGAGAACGGCGGCATTGACCCCGACGATGGTCCCGATGACGGACTGCGACGGCGCCCCGCCCTGGGCCGCGATGACGCTGAGCGCGACACCGAGCCCGCCTGCCAGTGTCCAGTAGGCCGCGAGCACAATCAGAAACATCAGCAGGCCATATCCCAGAAATGCCCAGTCCTGCTTGTACCAGCGAATGTCGACCGGGATCGGATCGAGCTCGGGCCAGCGGAGCGTGAAGCGATACCACTTGGTACAGAACGAAACGAAGGTGACCGTGTAGGCAAAGAGCGCCACCAGGATGAAGAGGACCATGTCGCCAATGTGGCTCTGCATGAACTTGCCAACCTCGTCCGGTTTTGAAAGATCGGCGGCGGTGCCGACCCAGACGTTGAAGCCGACGAAGATCAGGATCGACAGGACCAGAAACGGCAGGGCAGCGCGGAACAGGAGTCCCAGGTTCCCGGTGACCATCGAGAACGCCGCCCCGGTCATGGAGAAGACCGGTATGCGCGGGTTCGGATCGTTTGGAGATGCCATCGTCCGACCTAGAGTGAATTGACGGAATGGCCGCCGTCGACGACAAGCAGGCTTCCGGTCATGTAACTGCCGGCATCCGACGCGAGCAGCAGCAACGGGCCGTCGAGTTCCTCGATGCGGCCGATGCGGTTGTACGGCACGCGCTTGACGATATTCTTGCCGGCGTCGGTATCGAAGAAACCCTCGTTGATTTCCGTTTCGAAATATCCCGGCGCGATCGCGTTGAGGCGGATCTTGCGGTCGGCGAGCTCGAGCGCGAGGGCGCGGGTCAGGTGCAACAGCCCGGCTTTCGAGGCGACATAGGACGGCAGCGCCTTGGCGACCCGGATCGCCAGGATCGAGGCGATGTTGATGATCGAGCCCCCTTCCCCGTGTTCGGCCATGTGCCGGGCGGTGGCCTGGGCCACCAGCCAGGCGCCCTTGAGGTTGGTGTCGACCACGTGGTCCCAGTCCTCGATCGAGGTCTCGAGCGCGGGTTTGGTCAAGGCTGTGCCGGAATTGTTGACCAGGATGTGGATGTTGCCGAGCGCGTTGGCGCCCGCCGCGATGGCGCCGTTGATGCTGTCGGGCACGGTGACGTCCATCGCGACCGCGGTGGCGCTGCCACCGGCCTCCCGGATCTCGTCGGCCAGTGCTTCGAGGCGTTCGATGCGCCGCGCCGCAAGGATGACCCCGGCGCCGGCGGCCGAAAGCGTTCGCGCGAAATGCGCGCCAAGGCCGCTTGAAGCGCCGGTGACAAGCGCGGTCTTGCCGGTGAGGTCAAAGAGCGT
>JAJFFI010000455.1 GCA_021776755.1 Alphaproteobacteria bacterium
CGCCCGATGCGGCCGCGAAGCTGATAAAGCTGGGCGAGACCGAACATCTCGGAGCGATGCACGATCATCGTGTTCGCGGTCGGAATATCGAGGCCGGACTCGATGATGTTGGTCGAGAGCAGACACTCGTACTGCCCTTCATAGAAAGCGGAAATCGTTTCTTCGAGCTCGGCGGGCGGCAACTGGCCGGTGGCGACGGCGACCTTCAGATCCGGCACGAGCCGCGACAGCCGGTCCCGCACCCGGGCGATGTCTTCGATGCGCGGACAGACATAGAAGATCTGCCCGCCCCGGAACCGCTCGCGTTCGATGGCCTCCCTGATGACGACCGGGTCATAAGGCAGCACGAAGGTACGGACGGCGAGCCGGTCCACGGGCGGTGTCGCGATGATGCTCATGTCGCGCACACCGGCGAGCGCCATCTGGAGCGTCCGGGGAATCGGCGTTGCGGTCAGGGGCAGCACATGAACGTCGGCGCGCAGCTGCTTCAGGCGCTCTTTCTGGATCACGCCGAAATGCTGTTCTTCGTCGACAACAAGAAGCGTCAGGTTCTTGAATTTAATGGAGTCTCCCAGAAGCGCATGGGTGCCCACGACGATATCGATCTGGCCGGATTCGAGTCCCTCGCGGGTCTGCGCCTGTTCGCTCGCCGGCACCAGGCGAGAAAGCTGGCGGATCTCGATCGGCAGCCCCGCCATGCGGTCCCTGAACGTCTGGTGGTGCTGGCGCGCGAGCAGTGTCGTCGGCACCACCACCGCCACCTGCCCGCCCTGCATGGCGGCGATGAACGCGGCCCGAAGCGCCACCTCGGTCTTGCCGAAACCGACATCGCCGCAGATCAGCCGGTCCATCGGCTTGCCCGAGCCCATGTCGGAAACCGTGTCCTCGATGGCGCGGAGCTGGTCGCCGGTTTCGGCATAGGGGAAGCGCGCGGAGAATTCTTCGTAGAGCCCTTCCGGCGGCACGATCCGGTCGCCGGATTTGAGTTCGCGTTCGGCGGCGATCGCAAGCAGTTTGTCGGCGATATCCCGGATGCGGTCCTTGACCCGCGCGCGCCGCGCCTGCCAGGCGGCCCCACCCAGTTTGTCTAATTGTACTTCTGAGTCTTCCGAGCCAAACCGCGACAATACCTCGATATTCTCGACCGGGACGAACAGGCTGTCGCCGCCGGCGTATTCGACCCGAAGGCAATCATGCGGCGCATTGCCGACATCGAGCGTCTCGAGCGCCAGATAACGGCCGATACCGTGTTCGACATGCACGACGAAATCGCCGTCGTTGAGCGCCGACAGCTCCTGCAGGAAGTTTTCGGGGCGCTTGCGCCTGGGCCGCCGGATCAGCCGGTCGCCGAGGACCGCCTGTTCGGTGATCAGCGCGAGGCTCCCGGTGACAAATCCGGTTTCGAGGCCCAGCACGGTGATCCCTGCTTCGGCCGCATCAAGCTCCTCGAAGCTCGCATAGTCGTCGACGGCGGTAATGCGCTCGACGCCGTGCTCTGCGGCCAGGCGCTGCAGCCGGTCGCGGGAGCCGTCGGAATAGGCCGCAATCAGGACGCGGCGTCCGGCACTGGTCTGTTCGGCGATGTGCGCACCGAGCGCATCGAACAGATTGACATCGGCGAGCGCTCTCGCATCGGCGAAATCGCGGCCAAGGCGGCCCCCGGCATCGCGCTGACCGGCGCCGCCGCCGGGCGCATCGAACGGCGAGAACATGGCCCCTGCCCGTTGTGACAGAGCGGTTTGCCAGCCGTCTTTCGTTAAATACATCAGGGCCGGCGGCACCGGGTAATGCACAGCGAGATCGCCCTTCTCGCCGGCCTCCGCCATGGTTTTGCGTGCCTGGTGATAGTCCTCGATCACCTCAAAACGCGCGTCGGCCGAGGCGCCTGTCTGGTGATCGGTCGTGATCGCCGCCCCCGGCAGATAGTCGAAGATGGTTTCAAGCTGTGGGTGGAAGAACGGCAACCAGTGCTCCATGCCGCCGTGACGGCGTCCGGCGCTGACCGCTTCATAGAGAGCGTCCTCCTTCACCGCAGGGCCGGCAAGCTCGCGGTATTCGGTGCGGAACCGGCTGATGGCGTCTTCGTCGAGCAGCACTTCGCTGACAGGTTTGATGGTCAGGACATCGGCGGTGCCGGTGCTGCGCTGGGTCAGCGGGTCGAAGCTCCGGATGGTTTCGAGTTCGTCGCCGAAGAGATCCAGGCGCAGCGGTTCGGGTGACCCGGGCGGGAAGAGGTCAATGATTCCGCCACGAAGGGCGTATTCGCCGGGCTCGCGCACGGTGCCGGTGCGGTTGTAGCCGTTGCCGGTGAGGAACGTGGTCAGCGCGTCGATATCAACCCGCTCGCCGGGGCGCGCGACGAAAGCGGCGGTGTCGAACATGCTGCGGGGCGGCACGCGTTGCAGGACGGCGCTCACGGTCGACAGCACCACGCGTGGGCCGCTGCCGGCACCCCTGGCGGCCAGCCGGGTCAGCGTGTCGATGCGCTCGCTGACAATCTGATTGATCGGCGAGACCCGGTCATAGGGGAGGCAATCCCAGGCCGGAAAGGTAAGGACCTCGAGCTCCGGGCGAAAGAAGCCGAGGGTTTCCTGCTTGTGGGCAAGGTCCCGGTCGTCGCGGCAGACATGCAGGATGCCCGGCCCGTGTGCGGCCGCCATGTCGGCAAGCACGAGCGCGTCAATTCCGTCGGGGGCGCCGGAAATGGTGACACGATCACCGGACTCCAGAAAATCGAACTCAATCAGCATTTTGCGCCGTGTTGTTGAATGCGATAATCCGCCCTGTGAGCGCATGGTCGTGATCGGCGGGGATGCTCTCCCTCCCGCTGATCCAGTTGTAGAGATCGGGATCGCTCATCTCGAGCAGCGCCTCGAAGCGCACGATGTCGGCGTCTTCAAGGCTTGCAAGATGCCGGTCGGCAAAGCGGCCAAGGATGAAATCCATCTCCTTCATCCCCCGGTGCCAGGCACGGAACCGGATACGCCGCAGGCGCGGGGTATCGAGGACCGGCGGGATGCGGGGCACGTTCGGATCGAAATCTGGATCTGGCATGGACATCTGGTCTCGGGATTTTGCGGGAACGCTTGATCGGAACGCAGTTTGCCCCGGACGGCCGGTTTCGGGCGGGCCGCGGGGTGTGTCGATTGTCAGGCCGGGGCGACGCACAAGCATCGAAGCCCCGGGTGCTGTTGGGATATAAAGAGCCGTCCCTCCGCGGGCAATGCCTGTCATTGCTTCCGGAACCCGCTCAACCGCACCGGCCCTTTCAATGCGTCCGCAAATCCTCTTCGATCTGTTCAAGCCGGTGACGGCGCTGCCCGGCGTCGGTCCACGCATCGCCAAGCTTGTCGAAAAGGCAGCCGGCGAGAAGGTCGTCGATCTCGTCTGGCACCTGCCGTCGGGCACGATCGACCGGCGCTATGCCCCGACGCTGGCCGAAGCCATGCCCGGACGGATCGCGACCGTGACGGTCACGGTCGATGAACATGCCGCCCCGCGCAGTCGGCGTGCGCCCTACCGGGTGGCGTGTCACGACGAAACCGGGGAGCTTGAGCTCGTGTTCTTCAATGCGCGCGCGGACTATCTCTCCAAGGTCCTGCCGCCGGGCACCGAACGGGTCGTGAGCGGCATGATCGAGCAATACCAGGACCGGCTGCAGATGACGCATCCGGATCACATCGTGCCGGTGGCCGAACGCGCGTCCGTCGAGATCGTCGAGCCGGTCTATCCGCTCACCGCGGGCCTGAGCCTCAAGGTGCTGCGCAAGGCGGTGGCGGCGAGCGTCGCGATGGCGCCCGGAGTGCCGGAATGGATCGACGGGCCGGATGTGGCGAAACAGGCGTTTCCGGACTGGCAGGCGTCCGTCCGCGCCGTCCACGCACCGGAGACCCCCGAGGATATGAACCCGGGAACGCTGGCCCGCCGCCGCCTTGCCTATGATGAACTGCTCGCCTCGCAGCTTGCGATCAATGTGGTCCGGGGGCAACAGACGCGGCTCAAGGGGCGGTCCCTGAAATCGACGGGCGCGCTTCGGACCCGGCTGGTGGCCGAACTCCCGTACCGGCTGACCGGGGCGCAGAGCCGGACGCTTGAGGAAATCGATGCCGACATGGCGTCCGAACACCGGATGATCCGTCTGCTGCAGGGCGACGTCGGGTCCGGCAAGACCGTCGTCGCCCTGTTCGCCATGTTGACCGCGGTCGAATGCGGCGGCCAGGCGGCGATGATGGCGCCGACCGAAATTCTCGCCCGCCAGCACTTCGAAACGCTGGAACCGCTCTGCCGCGCGCTCGGCGTGACCATCGCGATCCTTACGGGCCGCGACAAGGGCAAGCCTCGAAAGCAGACCCTGTCGGGCCTTGCCGGCGGCGAGATCAGTCTGGTCGTCGGCACGCACGCCCTGTTTCAGGACGATGTGGTCTTCGATAAATTGGTCCTGTCGATTATCGACGAACAGCACCGTTTCGGGGTCCATCAAAGATTATCGCTTTCCGAGAAAGGGCGCGGCACGGATGTCCTCGTGATGACTGCAACACCCATTCCGCGGACGCTGCTGCTCTCGGCCTATGGCGACATGGACGTCTCGAAGCTCGACGAGAAGCCGCCGGGGCGCCAGGACATCGAGACCCGCATCCTGTCGCTCGAGCGCCTGCCCGATGTGGTCGACGCCGTGCGCCGGAAGATCGCCGACGGCGCCCGCGTCTACTGGATATGCCCGCTGGTCGAGGACTCCGAAGTGCTGGATGTCTCGGCGGCGACCGACCGGCACGGGCATCTGCTGCAAAAGATCGGCCCCCGGGTCGGGCTGGTCCACGGGCGGATCAAGGGCGTCGAACGCGACAAGGTCATGGCGGCCTTCACGGCGGGCGACATCGACGTGCTGGTTGCGACAACGGTGGTCGAGGTTGGCGTCAACGTGCCGGAAGCCACCGTGATGGTGATCGAGCATGCCGAGCGGTTTGGTCTTGCCCAATTGCACCAGTTGCGCGGCCGGGTGGGCCGCGGTGACGGCGCGTCGAGTTGCATCCTGCTCTATCACGGACCGCTTGGCGAAACAGCCGGAGCACGTCTTGCGGTGCTGCGCGAAACCGAGGACGGGTTTCGGATTGCCGAAGAAGATCTCAAGCTGCGTGGCGAAGGTGAAGTGCTGGGCACACGCCAGTCAGGCTTGCCCGGCTTTCGGCTGGCCGATCTGGCCGTTCATGGCGATCTGCTCGAGATTGCCCGGACCGACGCACGCAATGTGCTGGAGAGCGATCCGGCGCTGTCGCAACCGCGTGGCGCGGCATTGC
>JAJFFI010000456.1 GCA_021776755.1 Alphaproteobacteria bacterium
CTGCTCACGCTGACCTACATGGGGGCGCAGCGGGTGATGCCGTCCTACAACGTAATGGGCGTGGCCAAGGCGGCGCTGGAGGCAAGCGTGCGATATCTCGCGGAGGATCTCGGCCCAGACAACATCCGGGTCAATGCGATCTCAGCCGGCCCCATGCGCACGCTGGCAGGCTCGGCCGTGGGGGCCGCCCGCTATGTCTTCCGCAGCACCGCCGAAACCGCGCCGCTCCGG
The DNA here is from genome assembly GCA_021776755.1 of Alphaproteobacteria bacterium. Lineage (GTDB taxonomy): Bacteria > Pseudomonadota > Alphaproteobacteria > JAJFFI01 > JAJFFI01 > JAJFFI01. The sequence goes on from JAJFFI010000456.1 coordinate 232, forward strand.
CGCAATATCAGCCTCGACGAGGTCGGCGGCTCGGGCCTGTATCTGCTGTCGCCCCTCTCGGGCGGCGTCACCGGCGAAATTCACTTCGTTGACAGCGGCTATAATGTGCTTGGCATGCGCCCGCCGCCGCCAGCCCCTGAATAGATGCCCCGAACGTGGCGGGGACCTTGCAGTAAGCGGCACATATTATAGTTGTTCCAATGTGCAAGATGATGTAACGTCATCAAATCCTTAAAAACGCCACGGTTTGTCCCCATATCGGGAACATGGACATGACGACAAACACGAATGAGCGTCCCTACACGGACGTCGTTGACCGGCTTCGCGCCGTCGGCCTGCGCCCGACGCGCCAGCGCATGGCGTTGGCCAAGCTGCTGTTTGATTCCGGCGACCGGCACCTGACCGCCGAACAGCTGCATGACGAGGCGATGGCCGGAGGCGTCCGCGTGTCTCTTGCGACTATCTACAACGCGTTGCACCAGTTCACCGATGCCGGCTTGATGTGCGAGGTAGTGGTGGATTCCGGGCGGTCGTATTTCGACACCAACACGTCCGATCATCATCATTTCTACAATGAGACGACAGGTCAGTTGCGCGACATTCCCGGCGACCAGATTTCGGTGACCAGCCTGCCCGAACCGCCGGACGGAATGTCGATCGATCGGGTCGACGTAATCGTGCGCGTTCGCTAGCGATCTTTTCCAGATATTTCCCCGAATTAGGTCAAACAGTTTAGAATATTTCTAATCTGTTGACTCCCGCCATGCCTCTTGGCATAGTGCGGGGGTTGGCTGATATCGGCGCTTTTTCCGATATTTTGGCCTGCGAGACACGTACATGCCAATCACAGGCGTACCAATACGAGAGAACAGGGAGACACAGCCATGGCGCTGAAAGGCAGCAAGACCGAAGACAATCTGAAGGAAGCTTTTGCGGGCGAGTCCCAGGCGAACCGGCGCTATCTCTATTTCGCGCAGAAAGCGGACGTTGAAGGTTTCAACGATGTCGCATCGGTGTTCCGGTCGACGGCCGAGGGCGAGACGGGCCATGCGCACGGTCATCTTGAGTTCCTCGAGGAGGTTGGCGACCCGGCAACGGGCCAGCCGATCGGCTCCACCGACAAGAACCTGAAGGCCGCGATCGCCGGTGAGACGCACGAGTACACCGACATGTACCCCGGCATGGCGCGCACCGCGCGCGAGGAAGGGTTCGAGGAGATTGCCGATTGGTTCGAGACGCTGGCCAAGGCTGAGAAGTCCCACGCCGGCCGCTTCCAGAAAGCTCTCGACGAGATGGACTGAGCCCACGCTCGGCAGACACGACGGCGGGACCTGCGGGTTCCGCCGTTTCTTCTCACGGCGACAGGAAGGGCCCGCGCTGAAACCGGCGTGACAGCCGGTCATTCCCGCAAATGGCAGGCGCCCGGAAATTGCGGGCCCCAGGGAGATTGAGCAATGGCCGAAGGCAGCCTCGAAGCACCGACCCGGCATCCGGTGCCCTGGCAGGATCCGGAATTCTACGACCGTGACAAGATCGACGCCGAGATGCGGCGTGTCTTCGATATCTGTCATGGTTGCCGGCGCTGCTTCAATCTCTGCGACAGTTTTCCGCGGCTCTTCGATCTGATCGACGAGTCGGAGACCGGCGAACTCAACTCGGTCGCGAGCAAGGACTTCAAGCCCGTCGTCGATGCCTGCACGCTCTGCGACATGTGCTTCATGACCAAGTGTCCCTATGTGCCGCCCCATGAATTCGCTCTCGATTTCCCGCACCTGATGCTGCGCTACCGGGCGGCCGAGCACCGGGAGGGCAAGACCGGTTTCTTCGACGCACAACTGGCGAAGACCGACCGCAACGGCAAGCTCGCCTCCCGTGTCGCGCCGCTGGCAAACTGGGCCACCAGGACCGGCAACGCGGCGACCCGCCCGGCGATGGAGGCGATTGCCGGCATCGACAAGCGGGCGGACCTGCCCGAATATCAGGCGCAGACATTCGACGGTCTTGCGAAAAAGACGACGCCCGAGGTGAACACCGACGCGCCGGCCCATGGCCGAAAGGCGGTGATCTACACGACCTGCTTTGCCAATTACAATCACACCCAAACGGCGATCGCGGCCCGCGCCGTGCTGGCGAAGAACGGCGTCGAGACCGAGGTCATCTATCCCGAATGCTGCGGCATGCCGCAGCTCGAGCAGGGCGATATCGCCGATGTCGCGGCGCGTGCCAAACGGGTCGCGGCAGAGCTCCGCCCCTGGGTCGACAAGGGCCATGCGGTGATTGCGCTGACACCGTCCTGCGCGCTGATGCTGAAATTCGAGTGGCCGCTGCTGGTGACCGACGACGAGAATATCGAAAAGCTCTCGGAGGCCACCTTCGACATTCCGCAATACGTCGTCGACATCTCGAAGGACGAAGGTCTGGCCGACGGGCTCACGGCGCTCGACGGCGGCGTCACGCTGCATATCTCGTGTCATTCCCGTGCCCAGAACATGGGACAGAAGGCGGCCGAGATGCTGCGGTTGATCCCCGATGTCGATCTCGCCGTTATCGAGCGCTGCTCGGGGCATGGCGGCACCTGGGGCGTGAAGAAGGAATTCTACGACGTGGCGCTCAAGGTCGGAAAGCCGGTCGCGCGTCAGGCGGTAAAGGCCGGCAAGATGTACGTCGCCTCCGAATGTCCGCTCGCCGGGATGCACATCCTGCAGGGCATGAAGGAGGTCGAGAAGGCCTCGGTGAAGATCGAGCACAGCCCGCATCCGGTCGAGCTGATCGCCAGGGCCTACGGCATCGGCGCCTGACGGGTGCTGCCGCCGGCCCGGATCGCGTTTGTCGTCACCGCCGGATTGCTGATCGGCCTGGTCATCAGCGGCTGGTACCGGACGTTCTTCTGGCAGGCCTTTGTCATCGGCCAGGTCATCGCCTGGGTGGGTTATCTCTGGCGGCGGCGCTCGGGGAACGGTTTCGTCATCGAGCTCGCCTCCATCGTGCCCTTTGGCATCATGTGGGCGGTCTCGGCTTTCAGCCCCCGCCTGAGACAGGAACTGAGACAGATGAGCATGAAAAAGGAAATCTCCCGCGACGACATTCTCGACTTCGACACCTATGCCGGTCAGCGCAAGGAGCGCCGCGCGAAGATGATGGACGTCAAGAAGCGCCGGCGCATGGAGGTCGGACCGTTCGCGACGCTGTATTTCGAAAACTACGACACCATGTGGCACCAGGTGCACGAGATGTTGCACATCGAGCGGGGCGGCGAGGACCAGATCGAGGACGAGCTCCGCGCCTACAACCCGCTGATCCCCAAGGGCAAGGAGCTGGTCGCAACCGTGATGTTCGAGATCGACGACGACGTGCGCCGCGCCAACGTCCTGGCGCGCCTCGGCGGCGTCGAGGAAACCGCGGTGCTTCAATTCGATGGCGAGACGGTCAAGGGCGAGTCAGAGGAAGACCTCGACCGGACGACAGCCGACGGCAAGGCGTCATCGGTGCAGTTCATCCATTTCCCGTTCACGCCGGAGCAGATCGGGAAATTCCGCAAACCCGGGATGCAGGTGCTGATCGGGTTCGAGCATGAGAATTACGGGCATATGGCCGTCGTGCCCGAAACCGTGCGCGAGTCGCTCGCGGCCGATTTTGCCTGATCGAAAACGCGCGTCAGTGATAGATGCGCGCGTCCTTGTTGGGCAGCAATTCTTTCAGTTGCGCCACGCCGTCGTTGGTCACCCCGGTCTTCCGGAACGAGGCGTTCGTCAGCGACGCCATTTCGCCCAGCGCCTGGATCCCGGCGTCGGTCACCGCGGTATCGTTCAGGTGCAGCGTACGCAAATGCAATTTGGCCATGAGCTTGAGGGCGCCGTCGGTCACCTTGGTGCCGTTCGCATAGAGCGCCTTGAGCCGCGGCATATTTGAAAGATATCCGATGCCCTCGTTGCCGATCTCGCAGCCATTGATCCAGAGCGTCTCGAGCGCCGGCATCGCCGCGATGAAGCGCATTGCATCATCCGATATCGCGGTGCCGTCGAGATAGAGCGTTTCGAGCTGCGACAGCCGTGAAAGCGATGCGATGGTCTTGTTGGTCACGCCGGTTTTCCAGAGCCCGAGCGAGACGAGCTTCGGAAACTGGCCGAGGTGGACGCCGCCGTTGTCCGACAGCGACGTGCCCTGCAACTGCAGGTGCCGCAGTTCGGGCAGCGCTTTCAGATGCGCGAGCCCGCGGTCGATGGTGTTGTAGTCGAGCATCAGGCTGTGGAGCGATTTGATTGCCGCGAGGTGCACCAGCCCGTCGTCGCTGAGACCCCGGACCCCCTGTAGCCATAGCTCCCCCAACCGAGGCGCCTTCGCGAGCGCCGGCAACCCGGCATCGGAAATGTTCGTGTTGCTGAGATTGAGTTCGCGGAGGTTCTTCATCGCCGCCAGCCGGGGCAAGGCGACGTTGGTGATCCGGGTTCCGGAGAGGTCGAGCTTTTCGAGTTTGTCGAGCCGGCTGAGATAGGAGACGCCATCGTCGCCAATCGCGGTGACAGAGACCGAGAGCGACTTCAGCGTCTCGATCTCCGCCAGATGTTTCATGCCCTCGTCGGTGAGGCTCGAATAGGCGCGGCCGCCGAGATTGAGATGCAGGAGTTTCGGAAGATGCCGGAGATGCGCGAGATCGTCGTCGGTCACGCGCCGCGCCGCGCTTTCCGGGAAGGTAAGGCTGGGTGTTTCCGCCAGCATTTCGGCCGTCCATGGCGCACCGTTTTTGTGCGCCCCGATCTCGGCGAGCCAGGCAGCAGCTGCCGCCAGACCCTTTTCGCTCGCACTGGCGCGGCCGCCGGCGAGACCCGCCGGCAGCAAGACGGCAATGCAGAGAGCGAAAATCGCGAAGCGGCGGATCATTGGCGCGAACGTCCGGAAAAATGTTTGGGGTCAATACCTTGCATGCCTGATTACCGGTCCGCGGCGGGCCGGTCAAGCGGCGTGCGCTCAGGGCCCAAAAATCGGCAAACTCTATACGTGTGAACTATACTGGCGGCCGAATTTGACCATCGCAGAGGCCGCATGCTCACGAGTGCCGATCCGGAGCTCCAGATCTACATTGCGTTCCTCGTTGTGGCGGGGGCGTGTTTGCTGATCGGGATGTTCCTGCGACTCTTGGCCAATCCGCGGCTTAACGCCAGCGCGGCCCGCCAGGGCGACCGGACAGGCCTGTTGCGCGCGGCCTATGCGGGCCGCTCGACGACGCCCCCCAAACCCGGGGCCAAATCCAAAGTGGCCCTGCTGTCCCGTAAGCCAGGCGAAGTTGCCACGGCGGAAGGCGCGACGGGCGGCGGCCGGAGCAAGGTCGGGATCTTCGTTCGCATCGTGATCGTCTGCGTGCTCGTGGCGCTCGCGGCGACGGTACACTTCACCCTGCTGGTGCTGATCCCGCTGGTGCTGTTCTCGATGCGCGAGCGCAGCCTCGTGACGGGCCCGCGCGGCCTCGACGGCGAACTTCTGTCGCCGCCCGAAGCCCCCGATATCAAAACGCCCGAAAAGGAAAAAGCAAAGGCGGCGGCGAAAAAATCTTCCGCGGCGACGGTGGCCGCCGCAACCCCAGCGACGCCCGACGAAGAAGACATGAAAATGCTCATCGACGCCCGTCAGACCAAACCGACGGTCGGTTGCGTCCTGGTGCTGTTCTTCTTTTTCATCGGGGTAGCGGCGATGCTGTTCGGCATCTGACCGCACGCGGTCGTCAGGTGGCGGCGCGCGCGGCGGCTTCCTGCAGGCGGCGTTCGCGGATGCCGAGGCGCTGGCTCTCCGACTTGAGCTGGCCGCAAGCCGCGAGAATGTCCTGCCCCCGGGGCGTGCGTACCGTGCCGATCAGCCCGCCCGCGTTCACTGTCGTCGCGAAGGCATCGACCACGTCCGGCGCCGAACACAGATAGGGCGCGCCGGGCCACGGATTGAACGGGATCAGGTTGACCTTCGCCGGGATGCCCTTGAGAACGCGGATCAGTTCCTTCGCGTCGGCCTGCGAGTCGTTGACGCCTTTCAGCATCACATACTCGAAGGTGATCCGCCGGGCGTTGTTCACGCCAGGATAGGCGCGGCAGGCCTCGAGCAGGTCCGAGATCGGGTACTTCTTGTTGACCGGCACGATGTCGTCGCGCAATTCATCGGTGACCGCATGGAGCGAGACCGCGAGGTTGACGCCGGTTTCCTCGCCGCAACGCTCGATCATCGGGACAACGCCGGCGGTCGACAGCGTGATCTTGCGCCGCGAGATGGCGATACCCTCGTTGTCGGTGATGATCCCGATGGACGTGCGCACGTTCTCGTAATTGTAGAGCGGCTCGCCCATGCCCATGAACACCAGGTTGGTGATCTTGCGGTCAGGCTTCGCCGACGGCCAGTCGCCCAGATGATCCCGCGCCGACAAGACCTGGCCGACGATTTCACCTGGCGTCAGGTTCCGCACCAGCTTTTGTGTGCCGGTGTGGCAGAACCGGCAGGTCAGCGTGCAACCCACCTGGGACGAGATACAGAGCGTGCCCCTGTCGGACTCGGGAATGAAGACGGTTTCGGCCTCCTGCCCGTCGTCGAACCGGAACAGCCATTTCCGCGTGCCATCGGTGCTCAGCTGGTCGCGCACCACTTCGGGACGGTCCACCGTGTGCGCCGCTGCGAGCCGGGCGCGATAGTCCTTCGACAGCGTCGTCATCTCGGCAAAGTCCGTCTCGCCCCGGCAATACAGCCAGTGCCAGAGCTGCTTGGCGCGGAACGCGGGCTCGCCCGCCGCGGCGACGGAATCCTTCAGCTCGTCGCGCGACAGGCCGACGAGTCCGGTCAGGCCGGACGGCGTTTCAGGGGTGATGACGGTCATGGCGCTCACATAGCCTTCCCGGCGGGCGGAAACAAGGCGTGTCGTGGACCGGCCGCTCAGCGAAGCGGGATGATTTTCGAGCGCTTGGGCTTCGGATCGGACGGCGGCAGCAGCAACGCCTTGCGTGCAGTTTCGTCCCCGGTCTTCTTGGTCGTTGTCACGGTCGGCGTCTTCGAGTCTTTCGGCTCTTTCCCGGATTTCTTTTTCGCGGTCTTCTCTTCGCCAGCCGTCTTGCCTTCGCCCTTCTCGCCGTCCTTGCCTTCTTCGCCGGCAGTTTTTTTGTCGCCCTCTTCGCCTTTAGGGCCATGGCCACAGGCCTTGCTGATGGCGGCATAGGCTTCGGCGAAACCGACGAGGGAATAGGTATCGGACGTTGACTTGCCCCAGGCCGTGACGCCGCTGACGATCATCGTCTTGCCTTCCTTCATGGCGACCAGCATCTTCTCGGCGATGCCCTTTCGACCCGGCAGCGCGCCATCCCGCGACGTGCGGAGCTGGAAATCGTTGCCTCCGATCTTGACCTCGACCTGTGTGCCCTTGCGGAAGAGATATCCGGAGATGAAGGCCACCTCGTCTTTAACTCTGGCGCCCGGATGATGCGTCACCAGAGCCTCAGGCTCGCCCCGGGTACGGTTGCCGCCTTTGACCTCTTTCGGGACGCTTGAGGCGTAGCAGAGATGGCGTTTCTTCTCGCCTTGCTCCCAGGCGCCCCAGTCTCCGAACTGTTCGATGAGTTTGGGCTCGTCATAAGCGAGCGCGGGCGTTGCTGCATATAGGATCGCCGCGGCTGCCAGCCACACCGGGCATTTTACCTGTGTCAGGAGTATCGTGTGCCGTTGCATGTTCCTTGGCCCAAACTCCAGGCGGCAGTCTTCAGACACCGCATTCCTTGGTAATCGCATCATAGGCGGCCGAGAACCCGCTGAGCGAATAGGTGTCGCGGGTCCGGGTGCCGCGGTTCGAGCGGCCATAGACGATCATCCGCGACTGCTTCTGCATTGCCTTGACCATATCCTGCTCGGTTTTCTTGCTCTTGGCCCAGGCGCTGTCGCCCCGGGTGAAAAGCGTGAAGCGTTTGCGCGTGATATGCACGGTGACCGTGCTCTTTTTGCGGAAATCGTAGCCGTTCACGACGTTGATCTCGTGCTTGATCTTGGCGGCAGGCTGATGCGTGACGAAGAACTGGATTTCCCCGCGTTTCTTGTACTTGCCTTTATCCGAGATCGGCTTGCTCGCCATATAGCAGATCTTGGATTTGCCCTCGCCGGCATGGAAGGCTTCCCACTCGCCATAGGCGCCGATGAAGATGGTCTCGGCGGCATTCGCCGGTGCAGCGGCATAGAGAACAAGCGCCAGCGCGCCCATCCATGTTGCCGTGCGAGGCATCAATTGTCTGGTCTGGTTTTGAAAAAACATGGATCTCCGTTCAGTCGTGACTCAGTCGGCACTCAATCTGTCTGCGCTTTCCTGCGCACAAGTGGCTCGCCGAACGCATGCTCGGGAATGATCTCGGGTGTCCCCCCGGGTACCAGCGGCCGTCCTGCGAACCGGCCCATCGTGGTGATGCGATCATACATCACGATCGCACCGGCAACCGCGAGGTTGACGCAGAATTGTGTCGGAATCTTAACCACATGATCGCAGAGCGCAACCAGCTCGGGCGACAGCGATCCGCGCTCGGGGCCGAGTACATAGGCGGCCCGTTGCGGGTGCCGGAAGCTCGGCAGTTCGTCCGCACCCTCGATCAGTTCGATGCCGACGAGGCTGCATCCCCTGGGAAGTGCCAGGTCTGCAATGTTGTCCCATTCGTGAAGCGGCAGATGCGACACCGAATCCGACGTGTCGGCCCGCTTGCCCTCGCTCCGGGAATAGACGGCGCCGACCGTGAACACAAAGCTTGCGCCGAACGCGTGCGCGGTCCGGAACAGGCTGCCCGCGTTCATCTGCTTGCTGATTCCTTCAACGCCAATGCCGAAATATCCCCGCATGGCCGGAACCTTGCACAGCCCCCCGCGGCAAGGCAAGTTGTGTCGGCGCGAGGGACAAGGACCGTGATCTGGCCCGCCCGCATCTGTTGCCATTTCAACCGGATCTCCCAGCCATGACCGCCGAAAATCCCGTTCTGGTCGAGGCCACACGCGGCGCCACCGTCGAGAGCGCGCACCGTGGCGCGGTGGCGATTCTGGATGCAACAGGGGAAAGCGTCTTCACTGTCGGCGATGTCACCCGCCCGGTGTTTCCGCGTTCGGCGATCAAGCCGATCCAGGCGTTGCCGTTGCTCGAATCGGGTGCGGCCGAGGCGTTCGGTGTCAGCGATGCCGAGATCGCGCTGGCCTGCGCGTCCCATAATGGCGAGTCCGAACATGTGCATGCCGCGGGCGGCTGGCTCGAACGGCTCGGCCGGGACGAAAGCGTTCTCGAATGCGGTAGCCACGCACCCATGTACGGCCCGGCCGCCGAGGCGCTGGCGGTCGACGGTGCCTCTCCCTGCCCGCTCCACAACAATTGTTCCGGCAAACACACCGGATTTGTCGCGACGGCACTGCACTTCGGCGAGGATCCGAAAGGCTATGTCCGCCCGGGCCACCCGGTGCAGCAGCGGCTGGCCGCGGCGCTTGAGGACGTCACCGGGGAAGACCTGTCTGGCGCGCCGACGGGCACCGACGGCTGCGCTATTCCGACGATCGGCGTGAGCCTCACGGGCCTTGCGCGCGGCATGGCGGCCTTTGCCCGCCCGGCGGCGGACGACGCCCGCGCCCGCGCGATGGCCCGTATCCGCGCGGCGATGGCGGCGCATTCGTTTCTGGTTGCTGGCACCGAGCGCTTCGACACCCAGGTGATGGAAGTTACCGGCCAGGACGCCCTCGTGAAAACCGGCGCCGAGGGCGTCTATTGCGCGAT
>JAJFFI010000457.1 GCA_021776755.1 Alphaproteobacteria bacterium
CGAGACCCGCTGGCTGCTCCGCGGCGTCACCGCGCGGCGGCGGCGCAACCAGGGCCGCATCCGCAAGCTCGACCAGATGCGGGCATCGCGCGCGGCGATGCTTTCGGGCCGCCCGCAGGACATGAAGCTCGAAACCGAGGAAGGTTCGCTCAAGAGCCGCATCGTCATCGATGCGAAAGACGTTTCGAAATCGTTTCAGAAAGACGATGGCGACGAGCTGGTGCTGGTTGAGGACTTCACGACCCGCATCCTGCGGCACGACCGCATCGGCATCATCGGTCCGAACGGCGCGGGCAAGACGACGCTGCTCCGCATCCTCACGGGCGAGGCCGAGCCCGACAGCGGCCGGGTGAAAGTCGCGCCTGCGCTCCGCGTCGCCTATTTCGACCAGCGCCGCGAGCAGCTCGATCTGCGCGAGACGCCGTGGCGGGTGCTCGCACCCCAGGGCGGCGACTCGATCATGGTGCAGGGCCGCCAGCGCCATGTCGTCGCCCACCTCAAGGACTTCATGTTCGACAGCGATCAGGCCAAGGCGCCGGTCGGGAGTTTGTCGGGCGGTGAGCGCAACCGCCTGCTGCTTGCCAAGATCCTCGCCGAGGCCTCGGACCTGCTGGTGCTCGACGAGCCGACCAACGATCTCGACATGGACACCCTCGATCTCCTGCAGGAAATGCTCGCGGACTATGCCGGCACGCTCATTCTGGTGAGCCACGACCGCGACTTTCTCGACCGCACGGTGAGCAGCACGATCGCGCTCGAAGGCAAGGGCGTCGTCCGCGAGTATCCGGGCGGCTACAAGGACTATCTGGCCCAGCGCAAGACGACGCCAAAAAAGGCACTCGGCGGGGAGCCATCAGGCGACGACCTGCCGCGGGCCAAACTGTCCGACCCCTTGCCGCTGCCGCCAAAAGCCGGCCCCAGGAACCAGACCAAGCTCAGCTACAAGGACCAGCGCGAGCTCGACCGGCTGCCCGGGACCATCGCCAATCTCGAGAACGAGATCGCGAAGATCGAAACGTCGCTGGCCGATCCCGGGCTATATCAGCGTGACGGCGCGAAATTCGACCGGCTAACGGCGCGCCACGGCGAGGCGCAGAATGAACTCGCGGACGCCGAGGAACGCTGGCTGGTCCTCGAGGCGCGGCGCGAGGACCTGACGAAGGCGAGCGCATGAGCGAGATTGAGGTCACCTGGGCGCCCTCGCCCAACACCGACGGCCGCACCACGCCGGTCGACATGCTGATCCTGCACTACACCGGCATGCCGACGGGGGAGGCCGCGCTCGAGCGGATGTGCGATGCCGAGGCCAAGGTGAGCGCGCACTACATGATCGAGGAGGACGGCCGCGTCTTCCAGATGGTCGAGGAAAGTGCCCGCGCCTGGCATGCCGGCGTGTCCTGCTGGAACGGCGACACCGACATCAACAGCCGCTCGGTGGGCATCGAGATCGTCAACCCGGGCCACGAGTTCGGCTACACCCGGTTCCCCGACGAACAGATGGAGGCGGTCATCAAGGTCGCCAAGAGCGTTGTCGCGCGCCACAACATCAAGCCCCGGCGCGTCCTCGGCCAGTCCGACGTCGCCCCCCAGCGCAAGCAGGATCCGGGCGAGAAATTCGACTGGTCGATGCTGGCCCGGGAAGGCATCGGCGTCTGGCCGTTCAAGAAGCCCGCCATCGGCATGAGCGAAGGCCCGTTCCTGGCCTTCGGCGATTCCGGCGAACAGGTCGCCGCGGTGCAGAAGCTGCTGCACGAATACGGTTACGAAATCGAAATAAATGGCGAGATGGACCAGGTGACGGTAAATGTCGTCGCTGCATTCCAGCGCCACTTCCGTCCGGCCCGGGTCGACGCGCGCATCGACACCGAAACCGCCGAGCGGATCGTCGAGCTGACCGAAGCCGCGGGCAAGGGGGCGATCTGATGGCTGCCCCCGGCGCCTTCGTCCTGACCTACAGCCCGGTCCGGCTGGTGGTCTCGCTGGTGCTCTATCTTGGACTTTCGGGCGGGCTTATCGGCTACCTGCTGTCGGACATCGAAACCGCATTGCCGGTCTGGGTGCTCCTCATCGTCGCCGCGATCTTCGCCTGGCAGACGGTCCGTCACACCCTGATCCTGACGACCGCCCGGGGGCCGATCCTGATGATGTCGGACGAGGGCCTCGATATCCACAAACCGGCGATCGGGCCGGTGCCCTGGGACCGGGTCGAGGCGATCGATCTCGGCAGCGCGATCCTCAGCCGCAACGTGATGACGATCTTCTTCGACAGCCCTCCCGCCGAAAAGCCGGCCGGAACCTGGCTCTACTATCCGCTCGCAAAAGCGCTCCTGAACGACCCGGCCTCCTTCCAGATCAATCTCTTTATGACCAAAGGCCGCGTGCCAGACCTGCAGGATGCGCTGGCCCGCTACTGGCCTGGCGCCGAGCAACCGGTCAAGTACGAGGACTGAGACGCTTGCGGGTTGGCACGCGCGGGCTTACATCGGGAGCGCCAGACGGCTGGATGACCGCGCTTTGCCAATGGGGAAACCCGGCGGGGTGAGGAAAGTCCGGGCTCCACGGAAACACGGTGCCGGGTAACCCCCGGCGGGGGCGACCCCAGGGACAGTGCCACAGAGAGCAGACCGCCTGCGTCTCGCAGGTAAGGGTGAAAGGGTGCGGTAAGAGCGCACCGCGGTCCTGGCGACAGGACTGGCAGGGTAAACCCCACCGGGAGCAAGACCGAATAGGGGCGGCCGGCCGCAAGGCCAGGCGGGTTTCCGCGCCGCCGCCCGGGTAG
>JAJFFI010000458.1 GCA_021776755.1 Alphaproteobacteria bacterium
GAAGACTACCGGATCATGAAGCGGTTCACCGATGACATCATGTCGCTCTGGCGCTCCTACAAGCCGACGGTCGCGAAGGTGCACAAATACGCGGTGGCCGGGGGCACCGACATCGCGCTCTCCTGCGACTTCATCATCATGGAAGAAGACGCGAAGATCGGTTATCCGCCGACCCGGGTGTGGGGGTGTCCCTCGACCGCGATGTGGGTCTATCGGCTCGGCGCGGAGAAGGCCAAGCGCATGCTGCTGACCGGCGATCTGGTGACCGGGGTCGAGGCCAAGGAACTGGGGTTGGTGCTCGACGCGGTGCCGAAGAAAAACCTCGACGGGCGGGTCGAACAACTGGTGCAGCGGATGGCGGGCGTGCCGAAGAACCAGCTGATGATGCAGAAGCTGATGATCAACCAGGCGATCGATGCGATGGGGCTCGCCAACACCCAGATGATCGCGACCGTCTTCGACGGCATCACCCGCCACACGCCGGAAGGCATGGCGTTCAAGGAGATGGCCGAAAAGGAAGGCTTCCACGAGGCGGTCGCCTTGCGGGACTCGGGCCAGGCCATCCCGGGCAGCAAGTTCTGAGGTATTGCGGCCACTGCGGGGTGTTTTTCCAGACGCCCTTTCTTCTCGCGCGCACCGGGGTTATGCAGGGCAACGGCGACGAAAAAGGGAGACCCGGATGGTCAGGATCCTGATTGCAACGGCTTTGGTGTTTGGTTTGGCGGGTGCGGTGTCCGCGCATGACACGAAAATCGATCCGCTGCTTGACGCGTGCCTTGAGAAGCACCCGTCGAACCAGGGCATGATCGCCTGCACGCGGTCGGCGCTCGGCCGGGCCGACACGCGGCTGAACAAGCTCTGGGAGCAAGTGAAGGTGGCAGTCCGGTCGTTCAATGCCGACCTGTCCGAGCCCGAGCAGCACAACTGGGACTGGCTGCTCGAGGCGCAGCGCGGCTGGCTGCAATACCGTCAGTTCCAGTGCCGTTTCGAATCCGAACAGATGCACGGCGGCACCGGTGCGCCTTTGCTTGAGGCCGGCTGCATGCTGGCCAAGACCGAGGAACGGAATGCCGAGTTGCTGGACCTGCTCAAGCTCTACACGGACCAGTGACGGTGACAGCAATGAAGGCGCTGGTTCTGCAGCATCACCCGGACGAGCATCCGGGGATGTTCTCGGGCTTCATGGACGAGGCCGGCGTTGCGCGCGACACGGTCGAGCTGAATGCCGGAGACACGATCCCGGCGCTCGATGGCTACGACCTCATTGTCTCGATGGGCGGCCCGCAGAATGTGTGGGAGACGGACAAATATCCCTGGCTCGACGCCGAGAAGGACCTGATCCGCGACTGGGTCGGGCGGCGCGAGAAACCATTCCTCGGGGTTTGCCTCGGGCACCAGTTGCTGGCCGACGCGCTGGGGGGTACCTGCGAGCGGCTGCCCCGGCCCGAGATCGGCATCCTCGGCTATCACCAGACCTTTGCCGGGACCCACGACCGCCTGTTCGACGGGGTGGGGTCGCCCGCATGTTGCCTGCAATGGCACGGGGTGCATGTCACCGACCCGCCGCCGGGCGCGCAGGTGCTGGCCAGTTCAAGCGCCTGTTCGGTGCAGGCGCTCAGGGTTGGGCGCTGGGCCTACGGGCTGCAGTTTCATGCCGAGACCACTGCCGACACCGTTCGGACCTGGGCGTCGATTCCCGAGTACAAGGCCGATCTCGAGGCGGGGCTCGGCGATATGACCATTGCCGACTTCGAGTCCGCCGCCGCCGCGGCCCTGCCGGCGATGAACCGGGATGCGCAGCAGATCTGGGAGAACTTCCACGGTCTGATTTCGGAGAAAGAGACATATTAAGAGTGGCGATAGCCCGGCCGGCTTCACGAATGCCGAGGATTTGCGACAGCGTCACCACCACGAACGGCGTTGCATAGACCAGGATCAGGGGCAGCCACCGGATGACTGCGGAGCCGGAAAGTGCGGCCGGCTGGGCAATGAGGGCGAGGACGGTGCCGATAACCGCGGCGGCGATGGCGGCGCGTAGCAGGATCGGGCGGGCGAGACTGGATTTGCGGAGCATTGGCTGGTTCCTTGTTTTGGCAGTGAGGGGCGGGCGCCGGGGGAGGACGCCCGCCCACACTGGTCAGGCAGCATCAAGTGCGGTTTCGACATGCGCTGCCTGCGCACGCCGCAGGTGGCGGATCTTCAGGAGGGCGGCTACCTGGACGATGATGAAGGCAGGCACGATGAAGCCCGGGAAGAGATTGAGCGGCCAAACGTCCATCGCCGCACTGGTGAGGCCGCCCGGGATCAGGCCGGGGACGGATCCGGCCGTGAGCCCGGCCGTCGCCACGGCGAAGGCGAAGTCGGTCAGGCCCAACAGGTGGAAGGCGACGATGCCGTTGCCGGTCGCATAGCCGGGGTCTTCGCGAAGGCGCGTGACGACGAAAAAGGCGGCGAGGCCGACCGCGACGTCGCCGACACCCGCCAGCCAGGCGAACAGGCCCGGCAGCACGCCGTGGGCATAGAGCAGCAGGAAGCCGAAACCGACCACCCGCCAGAGCTGCAGCCGGGTCAGGGTTTCCAGGTCTTGCGCCAGAACGAAGCTCCGGAATCCTGCGGAGAAATTGTAGGCCAGCACGAAGAGCACGACCGGTGCCACGGCGGTGACGGCGACCGGCGGGAACGGGCTCCGGGCGTCGTTGGTGAGAAGCCCGCTCATCCCGACGGCGAAGGCGACGGCGAGCTGGAGGGAGCCGAGGGCGACAGCCGCGATCTTGCGGCGGCGGGTCCACAGCGGGGGTGTGGTCTCTAAGGTCATGGCCTTGTCTCCTGTGAAAGATGTATATGCATGTTTCTGATCGACGTTCACACGGTGCAGATCCGCTTCTTCGTCATCGGGTTGGGCGGGTCAGTCTGTGCGGGCGGCTTCGGTAAGCGTATCGAGATCTCGGAGCAGGCCCGCAAAGCGGTCATCGCCGAGGATTGCCTCAACGCGCGCCTGGGACGCGCGCCAGGCCGGTGTCGCGGCGGCGACCCGCGCGCGGCCAGCGTCTGTAATGGCAACAAGGCGGACGCGTACGTCGGTATCACGCCTGATGGCCAGCAGCTTCTCCTTGAGGAGCGGCTGCAGATTGCGGCTGAGGGTCGTGCGATCCAACACCAGCAACTCGGCGAGCCGGGTAAGGGATAGCTCGCCGTGGCCGTCCAGCACCGCGAGCAGGGTGAACTGGGTCCCCCTGAGGCCGCTCGGCTTGAGCGCCGCGTCGTAGGCCTGGGAAACCACCCGCATCGCCTTGCGCAGATTGGCGTTGGCGCAGAGGCTGAGGTTTGGGCCGGACATGTCGTTGCGGTTAATCATAATAGGTGTATATACATTTTTCTTGCCGGGAGTCAAGATTAGGAGTGCCGTGGCGGGCGGCCGTTGGCGGGGTCGCCATGCTGCGTCCGGGCCTCGGCCGGGGCGAACGGCCGGCATGAACGGTTCGTCTAGATCGCGTTTTCTTTGCGCAGTGCCGCGATCACGCCCGCGTCCATCTCCAGCACCTCCCTCAACACCTCGTCCGTGTGCTGGCCCAGCGTTGGCGCGGCGCGGGTGGCGCGGGTTTCGGAGCGGCTGTAGCGGATGGGGCTGGCGACGGTCTTGATGCTGCCGGCGAGCGGGTGGGGCAAGTCATAGGCAAGCTCGCGGGCCTGGGCCTGCGGGTCGGCGAAGACCTGGTCCAGCGTGTTGATCGGGCCGCAGGGGACTCCGACGGCCTCAAGGGACGCCAGCCAGTGCGCCGATGTGCGGGCGGCGATCAGGTCGCGGATGAGGGGCACCAGGACATCGCGGTGCCTCACCCGGGCGCGGTTGGTGGCGTAGTCGGGGTTGTCGGCGAGATCGGGTCGGCCGGCGGTCTCGGCAAAGCGGCGGAACTGGCCGTCGTTGCCGACCGCCAGGATGATATGGCCGTCGGCTGTGGCGAACGCCTCGTAGGGCACGATGTTGGGATGCGCGTTGCCGAGGCGGCCGGGCACCGTGCCGCCGACGAGATAATTCGCGGTCTGGTTGGCGAGTGCGGCGACGGTGGTGTCGAAGAGCGCCATGTCGATGTGCTGGCCCTCGTTGCTCACCGCCCGCTCCATGAGCGCGGCCTGGATGGCGATCACCGAATAGAGCCCGGTCATAACATCGGAAAGCGCGACGCCAACCTTCACCGGGCCGCCCCCGGGCTCGCTGTCGGGCTTGCCGGTGACGCTCATCAGGCCCGCCATGCCCTGGATCATGAAGTCGTAACCGGCGCGCTTGGCGTACGGCCCGGTCTGGCCGAAGCCGGTGATCGAGCAATAGACGAGGCGCGGATTGACGGCGGCCAGGCTCTCATAGTCGAGGCCGTATTTGGCAAGCCCGCCCATCTTGTAGTTTTCGATCAGGACGTCCGAGACGGCGGCCAGTTTGCGGATGATGTCCTGGCCCGCGGCGGTGGTGATATCGACTGTGACCGAACGCTTGCCCCGGTTGGCGGAGGTGAAATAGGCGGCTTCGGCGGTCTCGTTGCCCTGCGCGTCATTCAGGTATGGCGGACCCCAGCCACGGGTGTCGTCGCCCTCACCGGGGCGCTCGATCTTGATGACGTCGGCGCCGAGGTCGGCCAGCGCCTGTCCGGCCCAGGGGCCCGCCAGGATGCGGCTCATGTCGAGGACGCGGATGCCGGAGAGGGGGTGGGTCATGATCATACAAAAGGGGCGGACCGCGTCGCGGCCCGCCCGCTTGTTCTCTGTTGCTCGGCGTCAGCCGGCCGTGAAGGCCTGGATGCCGGTCTGGGCGCGGCCGAGGATGAGG
>JAJFFI010000459.1 GCA_021776755.1 Alphaproteobacteria bacterium
TTTCATATATAAAATACTTTCCAGTATCAGGGCGTTTCCCGTGCCATCTCGCGCGTTGCGAACCAGCCGCAAACCGTTATGATGCCACCGGAAACGCATTCAGGAGCCTGGAGCAAATCCGGGCCGTATTTTGAAAACCCAGGGAGGAAATTCATGAAGAAACGTCTGCTTATGCTGGCAGCCGCAGCTGCGGTCGCCGCCAGCCCCGCGCTCGCCGCGGACAAGGTCAAGATCGGCTTCGTCACGACGCTGACGACGCCGGCCGCCATTATCGGCAAGGACCAGAAGAACGCCGTCGACCTCGCGGTCGAGCACATCGGCGGCAAGATCGCCGGCAAGGATGTCGAGATCATCTTTATGGACGACGGGTTCAGCCCCAAGGTGGGCCGCGACAAGTCCGAGGAACTCGCGCGCGATCCCGACGTCAAGTTCGTCGCGGGCTACATCTGGTCGCACGTGCTGCTGGCCTCGAAGAAGGTTGTGCTGGATGCCGACAAGTTCCTGATCAGCTCGAACGCCGGCCCGTCGCAGATCGCCGGCAGCGAGTGCCACAAGAACATGTTCTCGACCTCTTGGCAGAACGACCAGACGCCGATGGCCCTGGGCGAGGTTCTGAACCAGCGTGGCGTGAAGTCGATCTACCTCATGGCGCCGAACTACGCGGCCGGCAAAAACATGGTCGAGGGCGTCAAACGCACGTTCAAGGGCGAGATCAAGGGCGAGGACCTCACGAAGTGGGGCAAGGACGCGCAGCTTGATTTCTCGGCCGAGCTTGCCAAGGCCAAGGCCTCGGGCGCTGAAGGCATTTTCGTGTTCTATCCGGGCAAGGCCGGACCGGCGTTCATCAGCCAGTACCAGCAGGCGGGCCTGCAGGGCAAAATGGGCCTCTACACCGTCTTTACGGTCGACTCGCTGTCGCTCCCGCGCCTGCAGAAAGCCAATATGGAAGGCGTCCTGGGCAGCTTCAACACGATGTACTGGTCACCCGATCTGGACAACGCGGCCAACATGAAGTTCGTCAAGGACTTCAAGGCCAAGTACGGCTCGTATCCGTCGCATTACGCCGCGCAGGCCTATGACACGATCTTGCTCATCAAGAGCGCGGTCGAGTCGGCGGGCGGCAACCTCGATGACATGGACGCGCTCCGCAAGGGCCTGATGGCCGCCAACTTCGACTCGACCCGGGGCAAGTACACCTATGGCCCGAACCACATCCCGATCCAGAACTTCTACCTCCGCGAGGTGGTGAAGGACTCGAGCGGCGCGTGGACGACGAAGATCGTCAAGACCGTGTTCGAAAAGCATCAGGACAGCTACGTCGGCGAATGCAAGATGTAGTGTCGTCCTTCTGACGGTTCGGGCGGAGGCACGCCAGATATACTGGCGCTGCCTCCGCCGTTCCGCCGGCAACGAAAACGAAGAATCCGCGTTTCAGCGGAACCGGTCCTGCGGGGGGACAGTCTGACATGACCACCCTGGTCATCACACAGATATTGAACGGATTGCAGCTGGGAATTCTCCTGTTCCTGCTGGCCGCCGGCCTGACGCTGGTCTTCGGCATCATGGACATGGTGAACTTGGCGCACGGTTCGCTGTACATGATCGGCGCCTTCCTCTGCGCGACGCTGACCGAGCTCACCGGCTCGTTCGTGCTCGCCATCATCCTCGCGATCCCGCTCAGTTTCCTCGTCGGCATGATCGTCGAGATGCTCGCGCTCCGAACGCTCTACGTCCGCGACCATCTCGACCAGGTGCTGGCGACCTTCGGCCTGATCCTGCTGTTCGACACGCTCGTGCAGCTGATCTGGGGTCCGGCCGGCAAGCCGATCCCGCTGCCCGATTTCCTCGACATCCCGATGACGCTCCCCGGCGGCATCGTGTTCCCGGTCTACCGGGTTGCGATCATTACTGTCGGTCTCCTTGTCGCCGCCGGTCTCTGGGTCCTGGTAACCCGCACCCGCATGGGCATGCTGATCCGGGCCGGCGCTTCGAACCGGACGATGATCGGCGCGCTCGGCGTCAACATCCGGCTGCTCTACACGCTGGTCTTCGGGCTGGGTGCCGCAATGGCCGGGCTTGCCGGCATGATGTACGCGCCAATCTCGGAGGCCACAATCGGCATGGGCAACGATATCCTGATCGTCGCCTTCGTCGTCATCGTGATCGGTGGCATCGGCTCGATCCGGGGCTCGTTCATCGCCGCCATGCTGGTCGGCCTGATCGACACCATGGGACGGTCGTTCCTCGACACGCTCCTGAAGGTCGTGATGTCGAACCAAAATGCTGAGACCGCGGCCCCCGCCATATCGGCCATGCTCATCTACATCCTGATGGCGGCGATCCTGTTCTTCCGGCCCCAGGGCCTGTTCCCGCCCAAGACCCGCTAGGACGCGCGCCGCATGTCATCGCTCTCCGACAAGATCCGCGCGCTCACGCTGCAGCAATGGGTCGCCATCATCATCGTCGTGCTGATCGGGCTGGTCCCGGTGTTCGACGCCTTTTTCGGGCACGGCTTCTATGTCTCGTTCTTCACGAAGGTGATGATCTTCGCCATCGCCGCGATCAGCCTGAACCTGATCCTCGGCTACGGCGGCATGATCAGTTTCGGCCACGCCGCCTTCATGGCGATCGGCGGCTATTCGGTCGGCATCGCCGCCTATCACGGGGTCGATAACGGCTATATCCAGTTTCTGATCGCGGTCGTCCTCTCGGCCGTGTTCGCGCTGGTCACCGGTGCGATCTGTCTCCGCACCCGCGGCGTCTATTTCATCATGATCACGCTGGCCTTTGCGCAGATGGCGTATTTCCTGTTCGTCAGCCTCGAGGAATACGGCGGCGACGACGGCCTGACCGTCGACTCCCGCTCGAATTTCGAGCCCCTGCTCTCGCTCGAGAACGAGTTTGCGCTCTACTACCTGATCTTCGTGCTGATGGTCGTCTCGCTCCTGCTGGTCTGGCGCATCGTCAGTTCGCGCTTCGGCCGGGTGATCCGGGGCGCCCGCTCGAACGACGAGCGGATGCAGGCCGTAGGCTTTCCCA
>JAJFFI010000460.1 GCA_021776755.1 Alphaproteobacteria bacterium
GAGGCCGACAACAACTGACCGAGGATCCGTTGCTGTCGGCCTCGAGCCATGAATTGCGCACTCTGCTGACGACGGTCCGCTCATTCTCCGAGATTCTGCAGGACACCGACGATATTTCCGAACAGGACCGGAACAGGTTTCTCGGGATCATTGCCGACGAAAGCGAGCGGCTAGCGATCCTGGTCGAGCGGCTGATCGCGGTTGCCGAAGACGACGAACCGACGGGGCTGCTGGGGGCAAATTCGCCCCCCGACGAGGTGTCGCTGTATCTTGAGGCGCACGCGAACCACTTTCCCGAGATCGAGGACGCGGCCGAGAACATTCGCGCCGCCGAGGGCTTCGAGGGCGACGGCATGTTGCGCGCGCTGACCGACTATCTGTCGGAGCGCCACGGGGTGAGGGTCGAAATCGGCCCACCAGGCGACGGCGCCGAGACGGCGGCGGCGATGCCACAGACGCAATACGACGAGGACACGCGGCAACTGACGCTGCCGGAGTTCCTGCCGCGCCCGAGCCTTGCCTTCAAGGCCGCCCGCCAGATCGGCTATTTGACCAGCGAGGCGGTGTTCCAGCGCTACATCAGCGAGGCACGCCTCGGCAGCCCCGAGGCCCGGCGGCTTTGCCGCGAGGTGCTGGGCAACTATTTCGCGGGCGCGCTCCTGATGCCCTACGCTCCGTTCCAGGACGCCGCCCAGGAACTGCGTCACGACATCGAGCGCCTCTGCGCCCGGTTCGGCACCAGCGCCGAGCAGGTCTGCCACCGCTTGACGACGCTGCAACGCCCGGGGGCCGCGGGCGTGCCGCTGCATTTCCTCCGGATCGATATCGCCGGCAACATCTCGAAGCGCTTCGATGGCTCGGGCATCCGCATCCCGCGCTATGGCGGGATCTGCCCGCGCTGGAACGTCCACAGCGCCTTCATGCGCCCGAACGAGACCGTGGCGGAAGTGGCGCGCATGCCCCAGGGGCAAGGCTTCCTCACCATCGCACGCACGGAGATCAAGCCCTCAGGGGGGCACGGTCGGCCGCGCAGCACATTCGCGATCGGGCTCGGCTGCGACATCGCCTATGCGCCGCGATTTGTCTACGCCGACGGTCTCGACACGGAAAATCTGGATGCGGCGACCCCGGTGGGAGTCGGCTGCCGTCTCTGCGAACGCGACGATTGCGCGCAGCGGGCATTCCCGGCCCTGCTGACCGGGGCGGGTGCGAGGATCCAGAGCCCGGACCGCACCGCCGCGGTCAAGCGGCCGGCCTGACACCTGTTCTTGGACGCTATGAACGTTCCGCCGCCACTGACGGCAGGCGGATGCGGAAATGTGCACCGCCGCCCGCGCTTTCGAGCGTGAGCGCGCCCTTGTGGGCCGCCACGAGCGCGCGGGCGACCGAAAGCCCGAGCCCGGTGCCACCGTCCTCCCGGGCAGTCGTGAAGAAGGGATCGAAAACCTTGCGCGCGTTTCGCTCGGAAATGCCGTGCCCGCCGTCGATCACGTCCAGCACAATGTCCGCCCCGTCGCGGCCCGCCCGGACTGTCACCGGCGCCCCCTTGCCGCCGTGCTGGCGCGCATTTTCGAGAAGCGCGGACAGGATCGAGTCCAGGGTTTCATCGGCCATCGGAACTTCGTCTGATCCGCCGTCCGCGTCCTGCTCTAGCGACAGCTTCAGACCCCGCCCCCGGTAGCGTTCGGCGACGGTCCTGAGAACGCCCGCAACATCGCCAGCCTCGCCCTCGCCCGGTGTCATCATCTCGGCGTGGGCAAGTTCGAGCAACCGGCTGACCAGCGCCTCAAGCCGGCCGGTGTCCTTGCGGATGTTGCCGATGAAGCGCGCCCGCTCGGCGGCCGACATCTCGCCGAAATGGTCCTGCAGCAACTCGAGCGCCCCTTCCATCGAAGCAAGCGGGGTCTTGAACTCGTGGCTGACGTGGGACGCGAAATTGCGGATGTAGGCCGCGCGCTCCTCGAGCGTCTCGGCCATCCGGGCGACGGCGCGGGAGAGTTCCGCGACCTCGCGGGTCGCCGGATGCTCGACCGGCACGACCGCGCCCCGCTCACCCGCGACCGCGCGCCGCGCCTGCCGGGCCACCTGGTTGACGGGGCGCGACACCGTGAATGCCGTGAAAACCGCGATCAGGATGACGGCGAGCACCAACCCCGCCCCCCAACGCATCAGGGCCGCGCGCTTGCCGTAAAGCGCCTGGGAGATATTGCGCGGCGTCCGCACGAGCAGGACCGCGCCCATCACCCGGTCGCCGACGAGGATCGGCATCGTCACCGAGACCCGCACCTTGGTGCCGCGGCTGATCGAGGTCAGTGGCGGCGCGGGCTCATCGGGAAACGACTGGCGCAGCATGGAGACGTTTTCGCCACGGAGCGCGCGGGCGATTTCCTCCCGGTTGTTCAGCATCGCTCCCAGATCGTCGCCGGTGCTCGCGACGATGCGGCCGTTGAAATCGACGATCCGGATCCCCGCGAGCGTGACCCGCTGGGCGTCGGCGAGAATGGGCGTGATCTCCTGCCCCGCGCGCTGGGCTGCAGGATCCGCCGGGCGCGACGCCGGGGTCACCGGGGGCGGCGGCGGGTGGATCCGGTCGTCGGCGAAATCGAGGGTCGCCGGGCGCGGACGCCACGGGCCGTGTTCGGGGATCTTCGCGGCAAACTTGTCGGCGACCGGCAGGCCGTAGCTCATCCACTCGGTGCCGGCGGCGAGATTGCGGGCGAGTGCTGCCCGGAAGGTTGCGGCGACAAACGCCGCCTGCCCGATCAGTTCGGTCTCGGTCTGACGGACCAGGGCGCTTTCGTAAAGCCGCAGCACGCCGATCCCGCCCAGCGGCAGCAACAGCACGACGAAATTGACCGCGAGCAGGATGACCCCGAGGCGCGGGCGCCATTTCTTCTTCATGCCGGAGGCGCGGCTTGAACGCCTGAGGCGCTCACCCGTCAACAGGCCGCGATCTTGTAGCCGATGCCGTGCACGGTCTGGATCGGCGCGCCGCCCTGGGCCGCGAACTTGCGGCGCACCCGGCGGATGTGACTGTCGATCGTGCGGTCGCTGACGATGCGGCCAATCTCGTAGCCGAGCTGCATGAGTTCGGCGCGGAGAAATACCTTGCCGGGCTTGCCCATCAGCGCCCGGATCAGGCCGAACTCGGTCGCCGTCAGCGCCACCTCGCGCCCGTCCCACCAGGCCTTGCGGCTGTCGAGATCGAGCTTCAAGTGGCCGTATTCGATCAACCCGCCAGCGGTCAGGGCGGCGGCCTGCATGCCGCTGCGGCGCAGGATCGCCTTCACGCGGGCCACCAGTTCTCGGGGACTGAACGGCTTGGTCACATAGTCGTCGCCGCCGAGTTCGAGCCCGACGATGCGGTCGATCTCGTCGTCCCGCGACGTGAGGAACACGACCGGGAGCGCGCTGTCGCCGCGAAGTTCGCGGCAGACCTCGGTGCCCTCCATCTCGGGCATCATGATGTCGAGGACGAGAAGATCGAATTTGCCGGAGTTCGCGCGCTCGAGTGCCTCGCGGCCGTCACGGGCGGTCTCGGTCTTGAACCCCGCCTTGTCGAGCGCAAAGCACACGACGTCGCGGATATGCGGATCGTCGTCCGCTACCAGAACGGTTTGCATCGGAA